>NZ_LGRP01000005.1:117780-163884 GCF_001636635.1 Paenibacillus sp. O199 | reverse complement strand
GCTTTTTTTGTGTCTAGTATTCTAGCGTCTCTATTAAAATGGACGTTATCACACGGTCATTTTACCGTTACATTAATAGATTCCAAACATAGAATACTGTATCAAAGCAAAAGGAGGTGATTTCCATGGCCATCCTTTTACCGCAACAATTTTATGCCTTAGATGCAAGCGTGGGTAAATCGTATTATGAAAACCTCGCTGGAGGCACGAATGCCAGCATCACGGTGAACAATTTTGGTACTGCCCCGGTAGATCTGGTTGTGACTCGTGTTAACGCTCCAGTGATCACGTATATGATCCCAGCTGGCAACAGCCTTACGTTGTCTGTTGATTTGCTGCTCGTAGCTGCTTTGTTGACTACTCCGTCAGGTGCTTCAACAGGCACAATTCAAATCGCAACATCTGATTTCTAATGAATGTAGCGTGCTTTGTGAACCTCTGTCGGACATGTTGTCGGCAGAGGTTTTTCTTTTTTTTTATGGATGCATCATATCGATTCAATCAAGAAACAGCCTCAGAAATTGTATGTGCGACCCCAGTGATATAATAGGTTTAGATCAAATTTTTGTTTACATAGGTTACTATTCGAGTAATTTATATTAGGAACATCGTGAAGACTAATGTTGTGAAACAGGAGGTTATTGGACGATGAAAAGACCAACGTTTCTTGAAACCGAGCGGCTTGTTTTCTCGACATGGAATGAAGAAGACCGTGCTCTGGCTTCCGCTCTATGGGGAGATCATGAGGTATCGAAGTGGATTAGCAGCAAAGGATTTCTGAGCGAGGATGAAGTGGAAGCGAGATTGACTCAGGAATTAAAAAGGCAAGAAGATGTGGGAGTGCAATACTGGCCACTCTTTGAGAAAGATTCGGAAGTGTTTGTTGGTTGCTGTGGCTTGCGCCCGTATTCTCCGGAAGAAGAGATATATGAACTGGGATTTCATCTAACCCGGGATCATTGGGGCAAGGGCTACGCCATGGAGGCGGCACGGGCGGTGATTGACTATGCATTTGGCGAACTGAAGGCTAAAGCGTTGTTTGCCGGGCATCATCCAGATAATGAAGTGTCACGTCACATGCTGTCCAAGCTGGGCTTTGAGTATGTACGGGATGAGCGTTATGAACCGACAGGACTGATGCGCCCGTCCTATTTGCTGAAAAAGGAATAAATATGTTCCAAAATGCAGCACAACGTCTTTAAATATATAGCATAAATGGATGGATAGCAGCGGTGACCGTCATTTTTTGGTAAAGGGGTTTTCATCGTTTTTTTATTTCATTTTCAGCTTCTATTAAGGTAGCAGAGGTAAGATAATTCTTGTAAACCCCTTCTCGTGTTAGATAGATGTGTGACTGACCTCGCCGGACGCCGGTGAGGTATTTTTTTTCTTATTTTTATAAATATACACAAAACAAACATAAACAAAAATAAATGAAGTGTTTTTATCTGTGAATCATTGACTTATAAAGATAAACAAAGGTATAATGAATGTGAAAAAAGGAACTTACTATGTACGTGATGGGCATTCTATTTTTTATCATGAGGAGAGAATGATGATGAACGTGACCCTTACCAATGAAACAACGCAGGCTGCGGGCTTCCATATCCCATTTGTTCGTGAGATGGCGGAGATTACTCAACATATGTGGAAAAACGGGTGGGATGAACGCAATGGTGGCAATGTCAGCTATCTGCTGGGGGAAGAGGAAGTTGCCAAATATATCGATATCAACCATGTGATCCGCAAGATCAAACCAGCATTTTCGATGCATGAGCTGGCAGGCAAGTATTTTATTGTGACTGCTTCGGGCAAATATTTCAAAAATGTACTGGCTGATCCGGAGAGCAATCTGGGGTTGCTACGAGTATCGAATGATGGACAGGAGCTGGAAGTGCTGTGGGGGCTAAAGTCGGGAGCGAACCCAACGAGTGAATTGCCTACGCATTTTATGAGTCATATCGAACGTCTGAAAGTCGACTCGAAACACCGGGTTGTGATGCACAACCATGCGACCAATGTGCTGGCGATGACCTTTATCCATGAGTTGGATGAAATGAAATTTACAAAGACGCTGTGGCAGATGTGTACGGAATGCGTTGTCGTATTTCCTGACGGTGTTGGTATTATTCCGTGGATGGTGCCTGGATCGAATGAAATTGGACGGGAAACGGCTGAGAAAATGAAGGAATACCATGCGGTCATTTGGCCGCAGCATGGGATTTTTGGAACAGGTACAACGATTGATGAAGCCTTTGGCCTCATTGAGACTATTGAGAAAGCGGCTCAGGTGTATATGCTGGTTGCAGGTCATGAGATCAGACAGAGAATTACGGATGAGCAGCTAGCTACATTGGCCCAAGCTTTCGGTGTCACTCCACGTCCTGGTATATTGGGCATAGAAGTTTGACGGATCGAAATCGTATAAAAGAAAGAGCTACAACACAGCCTAATATGAATGGTCTTTGGTTTATTAAACCGAAGGCCATTTCCTTTTTTTCGGCGAACAAACGCCATTTTGGTTCAAAAACGTTCAAAAAACTGATAAAGCGCGGCTTTGTTATCGATTATTGAATCGTAGAATGCATTATCACACGCTGGCGAAATTCGGGTGAAATGACGTATTGTCAATGGCTCGGCGATTTTGCATAATAACAATGCTTCACAGATGAAAGACGGAAGGAAGTTATGATCATGCTTGGCAAAATGAAGAGAATCTTAATAGGCAAGCCTATGAAATCGGCTGAATTGGATGCAGAAAAATTGGGGAAATGGAAGGCACTTGCCATCCTGTCCTCCGATGCACTATCGTCCGTTGCCTACGGTACGGAGCAGATCTTACTGGTGCTCGTTGCGGCCGGATTCGCCGCCTTGTGGTACTCTGTTCCAATCTCCATCGCCGTGTTGGGATTACTCGTCATTTTAATTTTTTCCTACCGCCAGACGATTTTTGCTTATCCAACAGGAGGCGGCGCGTATATCGTAGCCAAGGATAATCTCGGCACGGCTCCGAGCTTGATTGCCGGAGGATCTTTGCTGGTCGATTATATTCTGACTGTTGCTGTAAGTTCGTCCGCAGGGACCGATGCGATTACATCTGCCTTTCCAATGCTTCATGATTACAGCATCGTCATTGCACTGATCATGATTGTATTTCTGACTATTATGAATTTGCGAGGGGTGACGGAATCAGCTTCCGTATTGGCGATCCCCATATATCTGTTTATCTTTTCGATTGCGATTCTGATTATCTCCGGAGGTATCAAATTTCTGGCTGGTGGCATGGAAGCTGCGGCCCCAGAATTCGGAACGAGTATGTCTCATGTGAGTCTGTTTCTGCTGCTGAAGGCATTCAGCTCGGGTTGTTCGGCCTTGACCGGGGTTGAGGCGGTGAGTAACGCCATTCCGAACTTCAAGCAGCCTGCGGAGAAAAATGCAGCAGGAACCTTGATGCTTATGGGATGTATTCTGGGAGCCATGTTTATCGGGATTACGTTACTTGCTTATGGTTACGGGGTGAAGCCTGATCCGAAAGCCACAGTCATTTCCCAGATTGCCGAAGCGACATTTGGCAGGGGTACGATGTATTTTATTATTCAGGGTGTAACGGCCTTGATTCTGTTCCTGGCAGCGAATACGGCCTATTCTGCTTTCCCGCTGCTGTCCTTCATGATGGCAAAGGATAAATATATGCCACATATGTTTATGGTTAGAGGAGACCGCCTTGGCTTCTCGAACGGTATTATTTTTCTCAGTGTGATGTCTGCCTTGCTGGTTGTTGGATTCAAAGGAAATACGGAAAGCTTGATTCCGCTCTACGCGGTGGGCGTGTTCATTCCATTCACCCTGTCGCAGCTGGGCATGATGATTCGCTGGATCAAAGTCAAACCATCCGGATGGGGTGTGAAGCTGCTCGTCAATACGATTGGTATGCTGACCACACTGTCGATTACATTGATTTTTATATTCACCAAGTTCACACAAACATGGGTTATCTTTATTTTCCTGCCACTCGTCGTTTATGTGTTCATGCGCATTCACCGTCATTACTGTAACATCGCGGATGAATTGAGGATTGATATCAAGCTGGAGAAACCGGTGAGAAAGGGCAATACGATCGTCATTCCGGTGGCTGGCATTACAAGGGTGGTCATGAATACAATCTCTTACGCCCAGACGATGTCAGATCACGTGGTTGCCTTGTATATCGGGTTCGATGATGAAGCCATTCGCAAGATGGAGCAGAAGTGGGAAGAGTGGAACCCTGGCGTTCGCCTGGTTGTCATTAAATCAAGATACCGCAGTATTATGGGACCGCTCAAGAAGTTCATTGATACCGTGGAATGGAAAACGGCCGAGACGGACCATATCACGATTCTAATTCCACAGTTCATCACCAAGCATTGGTGGCAAAATGTACTACACAACCAGACCAGCTTCATGATCCGCGCTTATTTGATCAATTACAAAGACGTGATTGTTACAACAGTGCCGTATCATCTCAATCGTTAAAAGGCTTCGTCTACACTGGCCAATGGCATGAAAAGAGTATGTCATATGCTTATATGCCATCCATTTTCTTTGGGATTCTCTACCGAAAATTTTGCGTTAACATTAAATATCCAGTTTTCTGTTAAATTGATTGAGTAGATATCGAATCGTTGTTCATCTTCCCTTAACACATAAAGCCGCACGAACGTTCCCGAATCAAGGGAGTTCTTGCGGTTTTTTTGCTGTTTGCTGAGCTTGTTATGAAGTCTATTTAACATCCCTTGTTTGGTAAAGTCGCTTGTCCACGATTAACGCTGCGTTGATTCAGAACGGATGCTGCTGTGACAGTTGGCTTTTACACTAGATAATGTGGGTGATGAAGTTCACACACCGAATGCGTAGATCAAGGGGGAAGAAAATCCGATGAGTGAGCTTGACAACCGGATCGGCTTGCCTGCTGCCAGACGGCGCGTATGGGGTACAAGTCAGCGCCGGACAGCTTCGCTGCGTGTGCAGCGAATGCGGGAGAATATGCTGGCCTATGGTTTCCTGGCACCATCGCTGCTTTTATTTGCAGTGTTTCTGTTTTATCCGATGTTCAAGTCGGTGTACCTGAGTCTGCATTCCACTGACCCTACCGGACAGATTGCAGCTTATGTGGGACTGGACAATTTCAAGGCGGTATTCCAGTCCGGACTGTTCCTGCAAGGCATGAAAGTGACGTTGCTATTTGTCCTGTTTACCGTGCCAACCGGCATGCTGGCAGCTCTGATTCTAGCGGCATTAACACACAACCGTTTCAAGGGAATGCGTATATTCCAGTTTGTATTCTCTCTGCCCGTGGTATTGTCTGTCGGTTCATCGGCGGTCATCTGGAAGTTCCTGTTCCATCCGACCTTGGGCATGCTTAATTATTTATTGGGAAAAGTTGGAATAGATCCAATTCCCTGGCTGACCAGCCCGGATTGGGCCTTAATATCGATCTCCATTATGACGATTTGGATGAATCTCGGATTCAATTACATTATTCTATCCAGCGGATTACAGGGCATCCCGGATGAAATTTATGAGAGCGCGAAGATTGATGGCGCAGGTCCTTTACTTACTTTTCGCAAAATCTCGATGCCACTGCTGTCGCCAACCCTGTTTTTCGTCACAGTTGTATCGATCATTGGTGCGTTCCAATCATTTGGTCAAATCAACATTCTAACCCGTGGTGGCCCGATGGACAGCACCAATGTATTCGTATATTCCATCTATCAGGAAGCGTTTGTTAATTTCCGCTTTGGGACGGGCAGTGCGCAGGCGCTTATCCTGTTCGCGGTCATTATGCTGCTGACCCTGATTCAGTTCAAATGGGTGGAAAGGAAAGTGCATTACCAATGAGGACACCATGGACCAAAACATTGCTGTATATGTTGCTTACAATCTGTGCGGCACTTGTACTGTATCCGGTGCTGTACACCTTTTTCATGGCGGTCATGACGCCGGAGGATGCCAGTGCGTATCCGCCTCATATCATCCCGCAATCGATAGACCTGTCCAATTTCACGGAAGTATTCGATATCGTTCCGATTGGTTCGTTTATCGGCAATACATTCCTGGTGGCAGGACTGACGATGCTTGGTCAGCTTGTTACAGCGAGTATGGCGGCCTATGCATTCGCGAAAATGGAGTTTAAAGGCAAGAACGTCATCTTTAGCATGTTTGTGGCGACGATGATGATTCCTTGGGAAGTCACCATGATCCCGAACTATCTGACGGTGCGCAGTTGGGGCTGGCTCGATACGTATCAGGGACTGACCATTCCGTTCCTGGCAACAGCGTTCGGTACATTCCTGCTGAGACAATTCTTCATGCAGCTGCCCAAGGAACTGTTTGAAGCAGCGAAGATCGATGGCTGTGGGCATATCCGGTATTTTGTGTCCCATGTCCTGCCATTGTCTCGCCCGGCACTTGGAACATTGGCAATCTATTCGTTCCTGAGCATGTACAACTCCTATCTGTGGCCACTGCTTGTTACAAATACTCCAGAGATGAGGACGGTACAGATCGGGATCTCGATGCTGGAGTTCCAGGAATCCACAGCATGGAATCTGGTGTTTGCCGGCACAGCGCTTGTTATTTTACCGTCGCTGCTGCTTCTGGTCTTCGGCTTGAAACAGCTTGTCCGCGGTATGGCCGCAGGCGCCCTGAAGGGGTAAGGTACTAAGATTTGTTTTAAGGATTTGGAAGGTGGGCGTTTGGATACCCAGGAGCGAATAAACAAGGCCTCACTCTTGAAATATGTTCTTTGAAGCCTGCAAAAGTAGTGTAGGGGACGAAATCGATTCTGTAGAAGCGAAGCGTTCGCCTTTATCACCGGATTTTCCCCTTTGAGAGAGATGAAAAAAATCCGGTGATAACAGCGATCGAAAGAACGATTCGGACCCGTAACGGCCACCTTGCAGAAATTAAAGCACTTATTGTGAAGTGAGCCTCAAAAAAAGGAGAGCGATTATGATCGGGTTTCGTTTGAAAAAAAGAGGAACATTTGCATTGATGTTGGCTGCACTTATGCTGGTATTGTCCGCTTGTGGCGGAAAAACCGAAACAACAAGCACAACGGGCGGAGCGCAGGCAGATGCTGCAGCTGCTGAACCGGTACAACTGACGTGGTGGCATTCGATGTCGGGTGCAGGGGAGAAAGCCATTAATCAACTCGCTTCCGATTTCAACGCAAGTCACCCGGACATTCAGGTGAAGGCAATCTATCAAGGGAAATATGATGAGAGCCTGAACAAACTCAAAGCTTCCATGGGTTCGGACAGTGGTCCGGATATTATCCAAGTGTACGAGATCGGCAGCAAGTTTATGATCGATTCGGGCATGATTACGCCGGTACAGCAATTTATCGATAAAGATAAGTTCGATCTGTCCCAATTGGAGCCCAATATCATCCGTTATTACACCATCGATGGCAAATTAAATGCGATGCCGTTCAACACATCGAACCCGATTCTGTATTACAACAAAGATATGTTCAAAGCTGCTGGTCTGGACCCGGAGAACCCGCCTAAGACATATGAAGAGTTTGAGCAAGCAGCTAAAGCACTGGCGAAAGACGGTAAACCAGGTGCATCCATGGCCATCTATGGCTGGTTTATGGAACAGTTCTTTGCGAACCAGAATGCAGATTATGTAAACAATGGTAACGGAAGAACCGGTGCAGCGACTGAATCCATGCTGAACTCCGAAGCTGGTGTGAAGACTTTGACATGGTGGAAAAAGATGATGGACGAGAAAACCGTCTCTAATCTGGGACGCAGCACTGACGATACGACCGCTGCGTTTACCGCACAGCAAATCGGTATGACGCTGGATTCCACCGCTGGATTGCGCAAAATTGTAGAGGGTGCTGGTGGCAAGTTTGAGCTGGGAACAGGCTTCCTGCCACGTCCAGCAGATGCCAAAGAAGGCGGCGTCGTTGTTGGTGGCGCAAGCTTGTATATCATGAACAACAAATCCGAAGCTCAACAGCAAGCCGCTTGGGAGTTTATCAAGTACCTGGCTACACCTAAGGTACAAGCCAACTGGAGTGTTGCGACAGGATACTTCCCTATTACGACAGCAGCCTACGATGAGCAAGTATTAAAGGATAATATGGCGAAGTACCCGCAATTCCAGACAGCAGTCGACCAATTGCACGCTTCCGCGGATTCGACAGCAACATCCGGGGCTGTAATGGGTGTATTCCCCGAAGCCCGTCAAATTGTCGAAGGAGCGATCGAGACAGTTCTGAATGGACAAGGTACACCGCAAGACGTATTGGATGCAGCAGCGAAGCAAATTACAGACAAGATTGGGCAGTATAACAGCACGGTGAAGAAGTAACTTATTTCTTGAAATAGGACAAACTTTAGGCTGGATATAGCAAAGTTGAAATGTATGGCTTAACTTAGGATTTCATAACGAGTGAGACGTATGCGATGGTCAACCCTGACTGTCGCATCGTTTTGCTGTGAAAATATCTTGAACAAAATTGCTTTAAGGCGAATTGGCTATAGGGATATCTAGCAATATATGTCGAATACAGAGATCCACATCTTTATTATGTCAGTTTAAGTTACTCAATATAGGTTTTTATACACAGAAATTCACTATAAAAGTAATAAATCTGACATATAAAAGCTGTGAAGTAGTACTTTTTTACCTATTTTTATTTTTTGTCATCAATTTTGTGATGTTTGTGTTCTATTTTATATCATTTAAAAAGAATATTGTTTACACGTAATAGAAGTTCAGTTATCTTATATTTGAACTAATGTACAAGCTTCATGAACAAATGATTATGAATTTAAAACATGGAGGTAGGTAAAAGATGCATGTTCTGCAAATGAAGAGGTGGCTCAGGTTGTTCCTGGCCATGGTCCTGCTCATCACGGGTGCCATTCCAGCCGGATTGTTCAGCAGTAAGGCAGCCGCGGCGGATGAGCCGTTAACGGTTGCTCAGGCGATAGCTCGCAACAATGATGGACTACCGGGGACAGTAGAAGGATACGTTATCGGGTACTTTAACAATAATTCTAAAAACCAACTTCAAACCGAAGCTCCGTTTAGTGGAGGAAGTAATTTCGGACTTGCCGATACTCCAGGGGAAAGGGATTTAAGCAAGATTATGTCTGTTCAAATTCCCAGTGATACCTCCGTACGTGACATATTTGGATTAAATAAAAATCCCGAGCTGTTTGGTAAAAAAGTCAGGATAACCAATGGAACGTTAGCTTCCTATCTTTCTCTTCCTGGCCTCAAATACATTGACTCCTCTTCAACAACCTTCCAACTGATCGATGAGACTCCAGTAACTAAAGTGGCGAACGTCACAGCCAATCCTGCTTCAGGCGCAGTTCCAACTGGGACCAAGGTGGCCTTAGAAACAACCACAGTCGGTGCAACTGTATACTACAAGCAGAATACGGACACTGATTATCTTCCCTACACCGTGCCTATTACAGTAAATGATGCAATTCACATTGAAACCTACGCAGTCAAAGAGGGGATCGAAAATAGTGATGTTAAGAGTTTCGATTACACCCTCGTCGACAACACCCCCATTTCAATCTCCGAAGCACGAAATAAATCTGAGAATACACCGGTTACTGTACAAGGAATTGTAACTTATCGCGAAGAATCCGGAGGATTGGCGAATCTATACATTCAGGATGATCATGCAGGAATCGTCATTCGTGGAACAGATGCCACCGTGGAGCCAGGTGACCGTATTGAAGCTTATGGTCCGCTGACGATCTATAACGGTTTGCTTCAGGTAGAGAAGGACAAGACCGGATTTCCAGGCGGTTATATTAAGGTCTTGGATAAAACACAAGATATCCCTGAACCCGTTACACTGACATCCAAAGACTTCACACCTGCTGAAGGCGGAGGAAAGGGTGCAGGTGGCATTTATGAAGGGATGCTTGTCGAAGTCAAAGCTATTACAGTGACAAGAAGTAGCAGTTCCACCTTTTATGCGACAGATGCCGATGGTGGAGAGATCATGATCTATGCCAAAAATAGCCCTACTGCACTGGCAACAGGCAAAACATACGAAAAAGTGACAGGGGTTATGACCTATCATACAAGTTATGGTCTTGAACTGATTCCACGTACAGCATCGGATGTTGTCGAAAATCTGCTCTCTGTTACAGCCAGTGCTCCATCAGGCGGTCTTGTCAAAGGATCAACAGTGACATTGTCATCGCCAACGGCAGGAGCAGAAATCTATTATACGGTTGATGGTACTGAACCAACCCAAACATCCACAAAGTATAGTGCTCCGATTACAGTAGACCAGGACACGAATGTTAAAGCTATTGCTGTATCGGGTGGAAATACAAGTGAGGTATATACCTTTACTTACAAAGTTCTTCATGAACTGGACAATCTTAGAATCCATGATATTCAAGGAGCTTCCCATAACTCTTTGTATGATGGTTTAGCTGTTCAGAATGTCGAAGGTATTGTGACTTATGTTGTAAATGCAAGCTCCTTCTATATACAGGAGGTTCCTGGAATGGAAGATGAAGATCTGAAAACATCCGAAGGAATTCTCATCTATAAGTCTTCTCATGGAATGACAGTAGGCAACAAGGTGAAGGTGTCGGGTCAAGTCAAAGAATATGCAACAGCGACGACTGAGCTGTCTACGACAGAGATCGTTGCAACAACAATTACGGTTGAAGACAACAACCAACAACTTCCTGAGCCTGTGATTCTGGGAACTAACGATCGAATCATCCCTAATGTAATTGATTCAGATCAGTTTGGGGAGTTTAACCCGGAAACGGATGCGATCGATTTTTATGAGAGTTTGGAAGGAATGAGAGTACAACTTGATAATGCGACAATTATCGGTCCATATTCCAGTGAACCGGGCCTGGCAGTTGTCGTTGACAATGGTTTGAATAATCCGGTACGCACACCAGCAGGAGGTGTTATCCTGACTGCGGATAGTACAGAACCCTACGAGAGTGCGCTTAATCCGCAACGATTGTTCATTAACAAAAAGCCGTCTCAGGCGGTCAAAACTGGTGACAAGTTTACTGAGTCCGTCAAAGGTGTTATGACGTATTCCAACGGCAATTTCAAGGTTAATCCGGAGGGGAATCTTCCAGTCATCACTTCCGGCGGGCTTGAGCAAGCAACAACGACGATTCAGCAGGCCGATGGTAAGTTGACGATTGCAACTTTTAATGTGGAAAATTTCAGCAAGAAGGATGCAGCGAGAGCTATCAAAATCGGTGGAATTGTAGTCAATAATCTAAAGAATCCAGATATTATTGGCATAATGGAAGTACAAGATAATGATGGAGCTACAGACAGTGGAACAACTGCTGCTGATGCAAGTTTCCAAACTCTGATTGATGCTATTGCATCTAAAGGTGGTCCTACCTATAAATACACGGATATTGCTCCAGAAAACAATAAGGATGGTGGAGCTCCGGGGGGGAACATTCGTGTAGGATTCTTATACAATGAGTCACGTGTAACCCTGAAACAAGGAAATAAAGGGGACGCAGTAACGAGTATCCAAGTGGAAACGGACGGAAGCTTGTCCCTGAATCCTGGACGGATTGATCCAACAAACGATGCTTTTGCAAGCTCGCGCAAGCCGCTCGCTGCTGAATTCGAGTTCAACGGAGAACGTGTTGTTGTGATTGCAAATCATCTGAATTCCAAAGGCGGCGATCTGAAGCCTTACGGAAGTATACAGCCTGCGACAAGAAGTAGTGAAATTCAACGTGCACGACAGGCAACTGCTGTAAACCGTTTTGTTAAAGAACTGCTAAACAAAGACCCAGAGGTAAATGTTGCTGTTCTTGGCGACTTCAATGACTTCCAGTTCTCCAAAACATTGAATATTATCGAAGGTAATGAACTGGATAATTTGGTAAACAAACTGCCAGAGAACAAGCGTTATTCCTACATCTATGATGGAAACTCTCAGACACTGGATCATATTCTGGTGAGCAAAAATCTGTCTGAAACAGCAGCTATTGAAGCGGTTCATGTGAATGCTGACTTCGAAGATTCACATGGGCGTGTCAGTGACCATGATCCGTTGCTTGCACAGCTAAGCATTGGAAGCACAGCAGAAGAGGGTGACTTCAACCTGCGTGTGTTGCACACCAATGATACGCACGTGCATTTGGATAACATCCCGCGCCGCGTAACAGCTATTAAAGAAACACGCAATGATAACACCCTGGTGCTGGATGCAGGGGACGTATTCTCGGGTACATTGTACTTTAACCTCTTTAACGGTCTGGCGGATCTCGAATTCATGAACATGATCGGATACGATGCGATGACCTTCGGAAACCATGAGTTTGATAAAGGCCCAAGCGTACTCAAGAAATTTATTGAAAAAGCGGAATTCCCATTTGTGAGTGCCAATATTGACTATACGAAGGATGCGAGTTTGGGTGGCTTGTACAACAGTACCATCGGAAATCCAGGTGAGAATTCCCAAATCTATCCGGCCATTATCACGGAAGTAAACGGCGAGAAAGTCGGAATCTTTGGTTTGACGACACCGGATACCGTATCCCTGTCATCACCGGGAGATGATCTGAAGTTTAAGGATTACAAAGCAAGTGCGCAGGCAACAGTGAACATGCTGCAAGATGAAGGTATTAACAAAATCATCGCGCTGACGCATCTGGGTTACTCGGAAGACCTGAAACTAGCAGAAGCGGTAGAAGGCATCGACATCGTAGTGGGTGGTCATTCACACACCATTCTGAACAAACCGGTGGTTGTAGATACGCACACCGATCCGACGCTGGTCGTACAGACGGGAGAATATGACGTTTCCCTGGGTCAACTGGATGTAACGTTCAACGAAGCAGGCGTACTGACAACATGGAACGGCAAATTGCTGAACCTGGATGCAAAGGATGCCTCTGGTGCATACGTCTACGCCAATGATCCGGAAGCAGCCAAGAAATTAGAAAGCTATGCGAAACCTCTGGCTGAGTTCAAAAAAGAAGTAATCGGTAAAACGAACGTATTCCTTGATGGAGAACGCGGCAGTGTGCGTAAGCAGGAAACCAATCTCGGTAACCTGGTAGCAGACGGCATGCTAGAGAAAGTGAAATCTATTGTAAAGGAAAACAATGTTAAAGGATATGTAGCCATTCAAAATGGTGGAGGCATTCGGGAATCGTTCAAGGAGGGAGACATCACCCTGGAACAATTGCTGAAAATGATGCCAAATGGAAACAACCTGTCTGCGCTAAAAATGACAGGTAAGGAAATTACGGCTGCGCTGGAAAATGGCGTGAGTGGTGTAGAAACAGGCGAAGGGCGCTTCCCGCAAGTTTCAGGCATGCGTTTCTACTATGATTCCACGAAGCCGGGCGAGAAAGTTGACGCTATAACCAATACGGTGACCCAAGTCGGTCAACGCGTGCTCAAAGTACAGATTAAGAATGCCAATGGCACGTACACAGACATCGATCCAAACGCATACTACATCGTAGCGACGAACTCGTTTATGGCTAACGGTGGAGACTTCTATCGGTCCATGAGAGCGGCGAAGGATGACAACCGGTACTATGAACTGAACTTGGTCGATTATGAAGTCTTCCATGAACATCTGGACCGTGTAGGTACGGTAAATCAGACAACGGAAGGACGCAGTACCGATCTGAAGGGAGCTCCACTTCCGGGGGATGGCAACGGAAGCAATCCGGGCAGTGGTAATAGTGGTGGAGGTACAACGACACCAACCACACTTGTAACACCAACAGATCCAACAACTCCGACCACGCCTACAACACCTTCCGTTCCGGGGAATGGGAATGGAGGAGGTACTACACCAACCAATCCGGGTATGATTTTGAAAGATATCGGCAATCACTGGGCAGCAGTTGCCATTGAGCAGGCCATTTCCCGGGGAATTGTGAATGGATATCAGGACGGTAATTTCCGTCCAAATGGACCGGCAACACGCGCCGAGTTCATTGTAATGCTGGCAAGAGCATTTGAACTCCCAGCCAGCAGCAAGGCGTTGACGTTTAAGGATGCTTCCAAAATTCCAGCATGGGCACAATCCTTTATTGCTCAAGCTGTAGAACAAGGGATCATTAGTGGCTATACGGATGAGACGTTCCGTGCATCCGGCAAAGTATCCCGTGTAGAGATGACGGTTATGCTCGTAAGAGCGCTCGGACTTCCAGTTAAATCGAATGCCACACTAACCTTTGCAGATGCAAATAAAGTACCTGCATGGGCCGTACCTTATATCGCAGCTGCATATGATGCAGGACTGGTGAAAGGTACAGGCAAGAATATGTTTAACCCGCTCGCTGAAGCAACTCGTGCTGAAGTTGTAACCCTGTTGATGTCAGCGAGTGAGTTTCAGGCGAAGTAATAAGACTAATCAATCTTCCTATGAAAAGGGAGCCAATACTCTAATGAGAACAGCTTGCAGACCTTCATCTGCAAGCTGTTTTTTTACTAATTAATGACTGTTCATTTTTACCAGAGGAAGGTATAGTAGACAGGATTATATTGAAGGAGTGTTGAAATGCAAGATCAACCGGTTTTAATCGCACTATTGGCTATTGCCGCAGGGATTTTCAGTTTGTTGGGTGGAATCAATAATTGGGATTGGTTTATGAAGAGTTTTAGAGCAGGTCTCTTTGTGAAACCCATTGGACGTCAGGGTGCAAGAGTGGTGTATGGGATTTTTGGTATTGTGCTGATTACCATTGGCGTATTATTGTTGCTGATTGGGTAAGCATAGAAAAAGAAAAGAAATTTGTAGAGTCTGAGTACATAATTCAGTTTCACAGCTTTAAACACCTGATAGCTTTAACCCATTAGCTTACCTAATCAATTAAAAGTTACACTAAAAAAGACCACCGAAAAAATTCCGGTGGTCTTTTTGCCAAATTCAGGTTTATCCATCTCAATCTGGTTTAATTATCTTTTAAATCTTCAATGGAATTGATGTCCATATAGGTTGGTACAACCAGACCTGTTTTGGCACCGTCCATATTTGGACCGAGATCATCGATCTGATCCTTGTATTTGTTGAAATAATCTGCAGAGGTGAGCGGCAACCATGCAGCTGGAGTTGCATCTACATCACCATTGGCAATGCCGGTCCACATTGGACCGATCTCCACTTGAAGAGAGGTTACTTTGTAACCCAGTTTTTCTTTAAGGATGTACTCCAGCAAGTTCGTACTTGCAATCTCGGAGTCCCAAGCTACGTAACTTAGTTTAATGGAATCTCCATTCACCGGAGTCAGACCTTTGGTCCATTCAGCCACTTTGTCGCTATGCTTCTCTGCAAAAGCTGCTGCGGCTTTTTGGGGATCTTCTCCGTTTTGAATGGCAACCATGATTTCACCCATATCCTCAGGTGTCCAGGAGAAGCGATCCAGGAATTCATAAGCGACAGGTGTGTCTTCCTTTAACCCTTTACGGGCAATGGTATGAATTTGTTCTGCTTCACCGTAGACGCCTTCCGGATCGTCCAGGTATTTCAGGTCATATGCATTGAACATCCAATGCGGTGTCCAACCGGTAACGATAACCGGTTCCTTATTCTTAACCGCTTTATCCAGCGTAGCTGTCATTGCGGCTCCTGAACCTTCAACCAGTTTCCAGTCAGACAAACCGTATTTCTCAATGGCACTCGCTGTGGATTTCATAATTCCGGCACCTGGATCGATACCGATAATTTGGTGATTCACTTCATTTCCCACATTGGCATTCGCCGATGGAGTGGAGGAAGAAGCACCTGTTTCCAAATCTGCAATCGAATTAACGTCTGTCATGTATGCAGGAACAACGAGCCCTGTGCGTACACCGGTCATGTTGGCTCCCAGATCATCCACCTGGTCTTTGTAACGTTCCCAGTAGTCAGCGTGAGTCAATGGCAGCCAAGCTGCTGGAGAGGCATCTACGTCGCCTGAGGCGACACCCGTCCACATAGGTCCAGCTTCAACTTGCAGGGCGTTAACTTTATAGCCAAGTTTGCTTTCCATGACATATTTCAACAGGTTAGTACTAGCGATCTCGGAATCCCAGGCTACATAGCTAAGTTTAAATGCATCACCGTTAACTGGCGTCAGACCTTTGGTCCATTCGTCAATCTGGTCTGCATGTTTCTCAGCGTAGTCTTTTGCGGCTTCTTCTGGAGATGTACCATTTTGGATGGCACTCATCATTTCGCCCATTTCATCTGATGTCCATTGGAAACGGGACAGGAATTCATAAGCAACCGGGTGATCTCCTTTCAAGCCTTTACGTGCGATGGTGTGAATTTCTTCAGCATCACCGAAAGATTTTTCGGGATCATCCAGATATTTTAGATCATATTTGTTGAACATCCAGTGTGGAGTCCAGCCTGTAATAATGATCGGTTCTTCCGCTTTAATGGCTTTGTCCAGTGTGGCAGTCATCGCTGCACCAGATCCTTCAATCAGGGTCCAGTCCGTCAGATGATAATCTTCAATGGCTTTGGCAGCGGATTTCATAATGCCTGCACCCGGATCAATACCAATGATCTGATATTTGACTTCTTCACCTACAGCATTCGCTGGAGTGTTGTTACCGCCGGAAGAAGTACTGTTGCCGCCAACAAAGTATTGTGAGAAACCAGCTACGAGCACAACAAATGTGGCTGCAGCAGTAATCCAGGCTTTTTGTTTCGCTGAGAAGCGTGAGCTTTTCTTACGGCCTGGCATAAACAGATTTTGAGTGAAACGGTCAAGTACGATCGCGAGAACCACGACAGCCAGACCTGCTTCAAAACCTTTACCAATCTGCAACTGTGTTACCGCACGATAGACTTCCGCACCAATACCCTGTGCACCGATCATGGAAGCAATAACAACCATGGACAGCGACAGCATGATGGTTTGGTTAATCCCTGACATTACGGTAGGCAATGCGAGTGGAAGCTGTACTTTGAACAACTTTTGCATGGACGTAGAACCAAAAGCATCCGCTGCTTCGACCAGTTCGCCAGATACCTGCTTAATTCCGAGGTGAGTCAGGCGAATCGTAGGTGGAATCGCGAATATAACGGACGCGATAACACCGGGAACCACACCAAGGCTGAAGAAGGTTACCGCTGGCAGCAAGTAGACAAATGCAGGCATGGTCTGCATAAAGTCAAGCAATGGTGTAATAATCCGGGCTGCAGTTTTGCTGTATGCGAGCCAGATACCGATGGGAACACCAAGCAGAATGGAGACTAATCCTGACGTAATAACGAGGCCCAAAGTATCCATCGATTGGGACCAATATCCGAGGTTATCTACGAGCAAGAAACCGATAACTGTAAACAGGGTCAGTGGTATTCGGCCAACAAGATATGCCAATACACCGAGTATTACAATAAACAGGAGCGGATGGGGGAGCATGAACAGCCCGGAGAAAAATCCGACAACCTCCTGAATAACAACAGAAATGACTTTAAATAATCCGGAGAGCGAGGTGCTCATCCAGTCAACAATCGCTTCAATCCACGATGCTAGTGGTATTTTGGGAATCATTCACAAGTTCCTCCTTTACTGCAACTTCACCGCTTAGTGCTCCAAGCAGGGCACCGCGGACGATAACACCTTGCAGACGGCCGGTTTCGCCAACAACAGCGAGCGGCACATGGGCTGAACTTACAATTTCGAACAATTCATGAATCAGGGTTTCGGGCGCTACAGTCGGCCCATCCGTGATCAGAATATCGTTCAACACTTTGTTTTCGCGCATTGCGCGGGTTGCATCCTCTGCTGTAATAACACCAAGCAGCTTCTTCGAACGGTCAATGACAAACAGGTTGGAAATACCACGTTCGCGCATTAATTCGAGGGCAACACGAGGACCACGGTCAAGCGTAATCGTTTCAGGACGTCGCATAACATGAGATGCGGTAAGGACCTTGGACAAGTCCACGTCTTCGACGAAGCGGGCCACATATGAGTTGGCCGGTTGAATCATGATTTCTTCCGGAGTACCGATCTGCACGACTGCGCCGTCTTTCATGAGGGCAATACGATCGCCGATGCGCAGCGCTTCGTCCAAGTCATGGGTAATGAAAATAATGGTCTTTTTCATTTTATCCTGAAGCTCAATCAGCTCATCCTGCATATCCCGACGGATCAGTGGATCAAGTGCACTGAATGCTTCATCCATTAACAGGACTTCCGGGTCATTCGCCAGCGCACGGGCCAAACCTACACGTTGCTGCATCCCGCCACTTAGCTCATCCGGCATTTTGTCTTCCCAGCCTTTAAGGCCAACCAGTTCAAGCGACGTTTTTGCTTTTTCCCGACGTTCATCTTTATCTACTTTTTGAACTTCGAGACCATACTCCACATTATCGAGAACGGTACGGTGCGGGAATAACGCAAACTTCTGGAATACCATGCTGATCGTTTTCCGACGCACTTCGCGCAATTGTTCTTTGTTCATCTTACGTAGATCTTTACCATGGACAAGAATCTCTCCCGATGTCGGTTCAATCAGACGATTGAACATTCGAACAAGTGTAGACTTACCACTTCCGGACAGTCCCATGATGACGAAAATTTCACCTTCCTGAATTTCCATGTTGACCCGGTTGACACCAACCGTTATCTGTTTTTCTTTGGCCAACTTTTCTTTGCCCCAACCTTGCTCCAGTAATTGTAGACCTTGCTCGGTTTGGGGTCCAAACAGTTTACTTACATTTTTTACTTCAAGTATGGTCATGTTTTCACCCCTTCTGATGTGTTGTGCACTTCGAACGGCTTTCAGCATCCACAAGCCCATACACTTGTGCGCCCAGCCACGAAATCCGGTAATCGTTGCTTCGCTTCCCGTCTTTCTGGGTAACGTTTTGTATTCTAACAATACTTAACCCGTATAGCAACCGAATAAACAGTACATAATGTTTGTACAGTAAAAACTGTACAAAGTTTTCCGTCCATATGCTCCGTCATTCTCCTTATTCTGGCTAATAAGACACCTTTACATTTGATATCGCTTTTTCTTATATAGAAAATGTGCTGAATCTAAGCAGTTTTTTTTGGTTAAAAGATAGTCGTAGGCGTTTGCAACTTGGTCAAGCTCCCATGAAATACATGGGGTAACCTAAAGCCTGTTGGCATATAGGATGTCCTGCCGGATACTTTCCCATGTAAGCCGGATCTTAAACAGTTGCAATTATTTTGCCGAGACTGGGAATGTTGAGAATGGAGGTTGCAAGCATGAGCTTGGACCATTTACAAGAGGAACAGCAGGCAACCGTTCTTAGGATCCGTAAACGCGTCATTGAAGCCATTGGGCGTAATATGGATCTCTACGGCGTTACGCTGTCCACGGGACACTTATATGGATTGCTTTTTTTTGCAGACAAACCTATGACCCTTGACGATATGGGCCGGGAAATGGAAATGAGCAAAACGAGCATGAGTACCGGCGTACGTACACTGCTGGATCTAAAAATGGTGAATAAAGTATGGAGCAAAGGCTCCCGGAAAGACCTATATGAAGTGGAGTATGACTGGCATCAGACGTTTACGGATTATTTTGTGATTAAATGGAGAAAAGCCGTGGAGAGTAACCTTCAGGTACTGCGCAAATCCGTTGATGAACTGAATCGTTTGATTGCTGATCTGGATGAACAAGCAGATGCTGAACTTCTTCACATTCTTAAGGAAGACAAGCATAAGGTGCTTCAAGCAGAGGCCTACTACAAATGGCTGGATCGCTTGATTGATACCATGGAAGATGAAGAAATATACAAACTGGTTCCGAAGGAAGAGATTAAGGAACATTAATAACAGCAAAAGCAAAGAGCCCTTTCCGAATTGGAGAGGGCTCTTTTGTCTTGGGGGTTACGCACTTGTACATTTATAATGAAGAAAAACACATGCTTTACAATTGGCCGATTAATCCCACACGTGATAAGGTCACAAGCTGCTGAACGATCTGTTCCAGTTCGTCCATGATCTGATGGCGTCCGCTGGGGGTCCAGGATCGTACAGACCAATCGGATATATCGTGTACGTTACCTTTCAACACGGCTGGAGATCGATTCCAGGCTGTAGTTTGTTTCATACGCCGAAGCAGTTTCTCACTGGCAGGAGTATTGGAGACGCGGTTCATGAACAGATGATCCGTATCCAGCATGGGGATGCTATCTGCCGCATACTCATCTGTCATTAAGTCTGTACATATGATCTGTGCAGGGTTCAGTCCAAGTTCACCGTAGATAAGGCGATTTAATGGATGCTCGATATTTTCCTGGAGCCGGATAGACTGATTCGTAACCTGCATAAGCATAATACGTTCTTGCCCGAAATGATGCTTCAAACGGAGTCCGATATCAAGGTTGCGAAGCTCAAGCTGTTTGAAATTCTGTAAGGCCTGCTGCTCCCGTCCGACCAGTTCAGCCAAGCGTACATGATTTTCTTTCCATTCATGGGCCTGATCCATGATAACCGTAGGTGCAATACTTTTGAGCTTATCGTAAAAGGGTTGATGATAAAAGTCACCGATAATCAGGTCCGGCTTGGCCTGACGTAATTTCTCCAATTGTGTGGATAGCCGCTGCTGTTGCTCGACTTCATCAAGCTCCCGATCATGGAATCCGTCCATTGCAGCTACGGGAGACAATCCGAGCGAAGAGAGGTTCTCATGAAGTCCCATTCTGGACGCGGTAGCCACGCGAATTTGGTCTTTTTTCATATATAGGCTGGGTGCGATCCCCAAGGTTTGTTTGAATTTGCGGCTAAAATAATATTCATTGCCATAGCCAACAGATACGGCGACGTCTTTGATTACACATGTTTCCTGCTTGAGCTGTTTTTTGGCCTCGTCAATCCGTAAGCGATTCAGATAATCGGTAGGTGACATGCCCTTGGCTTTCTTGAAACTGCGAGAATAGGAGCTTGGCGTCAATCCGGCAATTTTGGCCAGTTGATCCATGCTGATACCTTCACTCATGAACCTTTTCATATACATAATGCTGCGTTCAAGCGCCGGATCGACCTTCTCATAATTTTCTTCAAGCCGGTTCTCCGAGAGATACTGCAAAAGCTCGTGCAGCTGGCTATGTATACTGATAAAGTGATCGGGGTGAACGCCGCGGTAGGCTTCATACAATTGTTTAACTCGCGCTCTGGCTTGTTGGTCATGACGAACCATCAGTCTGCCTGTCTCCCAATCCAGCGGGAAACCAGAAGAGGAGGACATTTTCCATTGGCCACGCACTTGCTGCAAACATACCGTATCCATGCTAAGTATTATAAACTCCGTAACAGCCGAGCGTGCAGCCGCCTCAATCGTTGTTCCTGGCTTAAGAACATACAGTTGATTGGCTTCGGCGGTATAGACTGTATCGTTCAAGACCAGAACACCGTCTCCTTGTAAAATAAGACAGAGCATGGGCCGGGACACCGTCTTGCCCTGCACACGGAAATGCTCCCCGCGCCGTACACGGCACATGGAAGAGAGGAGCGGTAGAGATGAGGTTTCAGAAATGAAGGAAAGCTGTTCAGTCATACGGACCATCCTTTTGTCTTATTTTCTTAATGATAACAATTATCATTCTCATATGGAAGATGTTTTTGAAAAATAGTTTTGGACATGAAAAAAAGAGGATACCCAGAGCCGTGATGGCTTTAGAGTTATCCTCTATATTTGAAACTAGAATGTTGAGATAGCTATAAGTCTCTATAAGTCTATACCCACATGCGTGGGTTAGTTTGGCACGACCAACAGGATATCATCCAGGAAAACGTCGCTTAGCACCTTTTTGCCTGTGCCATTGGCTTGCACATGATACAGCCGATAGAGATCATTTGCGTTGATGTAGAACATGCCCGGAACATCGTCATGAAGCTGGAACGTTGACCATTCCTCTCCAGCAAGCTTGGTTACTTTGAGAGCTGTGCTCACGGAATAAAGACCATTTGTACCGGATAGATATGCAATAGTTGGTGTTCCGTTGGTCAACTGAGCAGTTACGAAAGTGACACTGTTCAAATTCAGGTTGGCAGATTTGGATACCTTGTTCCCGGCGATGGTTTTGGCATACGCCTTTTTGTCTGCATCCACAACGACAACCTTATCCGTACCCAGTGGATTGACCTCCCGGATGCTCTTACTATGAATCTGAAGTGTTTTGCCAGAAGTGGTTAATGCAAAGGCTTTGCCTGTTGAATAATCATAATCCTTGTTGCTATCCAGCTTGATGCCTTTGTTGTACACATACAGATTGTTGCCCCAGCCGCCAGCGTAAACAGCGTTCACATCCAGCTTTGCTTTGGGATTAACTGCTGTACCTTTGCCTGTATTGTAGTTTACCTTGTACATGATAATGGCGTTGGTAGAGTAGTACTGCTCGTATGGGTCAGTGTTCACCATCAATTGCAGTTCGTTTTTGGCCACGTTCATAAAATAACGACTCTCTACTGCACCAGCAGCAATTCGTTGCACTGCTCCGCTTCCATTGGATGCCTTAGAAACGATCCATGGGTTTCCATTAACGAGCCCGTTATAATATACACGGCCTTTCGTTACGGCGAGCAGCGGGAAATCTGTATCTGCTTTGTCTGCAATTTTGGTGGCAGCGGAAGCTTCGCTATTGCCATTTCCACGATAGATCGTTCCTTTGGAATCCATATAATAGATGAACCCGTTATCCGTAAAGTAGCTCAATACATCTGTCGCATACGTTTCAGCGGAATCACTAGAACCGTCATTGGGAACGCGAAGCAGCGTTGTGGAAGACTCGGAACGAGTGTAATAGAGATAGGTTCCAGCCGCAGACAGACCATCTCCTTCAAAATCAAGCAATACCTCTGTAGTTCCGCTTCCGTCACCGGATACTTTGTACAATACACCATCGGACTCATAATATACCGTAGTTTGGCTGAGGGAAGCTGCATGAGCATTGGCTCCGCCTCCAAGCACTGCTGCCGTGATCAGTGTGAACAGCAGCAAGGTGCAAACCGTGCGATGCATACGTGTAGACCATTTGTTCATAAATCAATCGTCACCCTTCTTTTTATGTATGTAAGTAACACATTATCACCTTACGTTATATCGGTAAACTATGGAAAATATGTTACACATCTCAGTCAGATAAAAACGACAGAAGATCAGATCTTCTGCCGTTATATTCAACCATATTCAGCCTAAATCTGACTTTCAGCCAGCTGTTGACGACTGTTCCACAAAGTAACCAGACGAAGCAAAATGAAACTGATGAGCAGAAGTACTGCTCCGACCAGGATTAACATGAGAGGACTGATAAGCAGCATGCCGCTCGCCTGACCAGCAATCAGCGCAAGCAATGGAAGAACGACCAGTCCTCCGAGTTGATAGGCCTCCTGAAATCCACGTACCTTCGCCGAGATCAGTACATTTAACAGAATGACCACAAGACTGCACGTTGGAACAACCCATAGAACCAGAATGATCCAGTTCAGATTGGGAAACATCCATGCCCCGAACATGGGATACAACAGGATATTGGCAATGATTCCGTAGATAATGAAGGTAATCCAGGATAACAGCAGGGAAGGAATAAGGGCAGCTAACACCTTGCCTTTAAACAACGTATCCATACTCATCGGAGTGAACAGAAGACTTTCCAGAGTCTTGCGCTCCTTCTCGCCTGCAAAACTGTTGGCCGTCAGAATGCTGGATGCCATCACCGGAATGATGAGAAACAGGGGTGCGAACATGTACAAGGCCAGGTAATAGACAATACGATGGTTATCCGTAGGCATCGAAGCAAGCTGCGGAATTCGCCCGGCATGGGTTAGGTTATCCAGTGTATCAAGCAGGAAGCTCATATTGCCGAGGGAAGCAAGTTCCATCCTTGAGGCTGCCCAAATGAGTATCCCAGGCATGATGATCCCGATAACTAGCGGAACGATCAACATGGGCAACCAAAGCTGCACGCTGGCTGTGATAGCTCGAATATCTTTACGAACAAGTGCACGTATGGCTTGTCGGTTATTCATGATGATGTGCCTCCCTAATGGCAAAATAAATACTCTCCAGATCGCTGCCCGTAATCCGGGCCTGATAGACTTGTCCACGCTCACTCAATTGTCGCAGTAACAACGGAATATCTTCACGGGTTTGAAGCTGAAAAACGGCTTTGTTCGCGGAAACCATCTCCGGTGTATACCCTGTTACCGTTTGCCAGCCATTCGGCATGGTCGCTTCAACCTCAATCCGGGGTGAGGTCAGGTATCGGTTGACGATCTCCTGCTCCGTACCTTCCTCAACCTTGCGCCCCTTTTCCATAAAAATATACCGATCACACACGGCCGATAGTTGGGATAACACATGAGACGATACGAGAATCGTCATATGTTCCTCTTGATTTAGCCGACGGATGATTCGGAGGACCATCTGAATCCCATCCGGGTCAAGCCCATTGGTTGGCTCATCCAGAAAGAGAATGGAGGGACGGTGCAGCAGCACCCGTGCTAGACCTACGCGTTTTTTCATGCCTGTGCTGTAGGTACCTACTTTTCGATGTTGATATTCCTGCAATTCGAACAGATCCACAAGCTCATCAATCCGTGCTTTGGCATGTTGTACACCGAAAGCTTCAGCGAAAAAGATCAGGTTGTCACGCCCACTCATATTTTCATACAATCCACTCTGCTCGGTTAATGTGCCGCATAGGGCGAGTACGTTCTCCGTCTCACGGAAGGGATCGAGGCCGTTAATGCTCACTTGCCCACCCGAAGCGCCGAGAACGCCGTTCATGATGCGGATCAGGGTGGTTTTGCCCGAACCGTTAGGACCGATCAACCCGGTAACGCTGCCTTGTTCAACCGTGAAGCTGACATCGTTCAGTGCCTGATGCACTTTAAATTGCTTAGAAATGTTGCGAACTTCAATCATGCACATTCACCGTCCGATCTGAGTTTGGAGATTATACGTCCAGATGAGATATATCGTTCAAATGGAGGGCCGAAAAATAAAAATTATACGTCTTTAGTCCCAAACGCAAACATCAACTTCACCCTAAAGTCCGGCGAAATCGGGTCTCAGGTTTGTTTTCACTGTGGTCTATACCATGTATTCTAGTTAAAAGGATGCAATATCTCTTTTCATTGCCATCCATAACGTGGTAATTAGACTTAAGGCCTCTTACATATCATGAATGCCTGAATATTCATCTAACGCCGGTCTTGGTTAGCCAAGGCCGGTTTGACGTCGTTACTTGGCGTATCCATCCAATGGACGCCTCATTTCTTGTGATTACATAACTATTTCATCTAACACATCATATGAACACTTCCAAGTAGGAAACATCAGATGTGGTTGGACCAGAGGAAGGTGAGCGAAATGACAGCATCCAATGAGTATCGCTTTCAGGTAAATCTAAGCGGTATGATCCAGATTCTATCGAACCATCTATACAGCAGCCCTAAAGTATTTTTACGTGAATTAATGCAAAATGCGACTGATGCCATTACAGCTCGAACAGAAGCGGAATCAGGATATCAGGGTGAAGTACGTGTAGAACTGACCGGAACAGGCGAGCAGTTGACCATGATGGTGGAGGACAACGGCATTGGCTTGACGGAAGCCGATATCCATGAGTTTCTTGCGATGATAGGTCAATCCTCGAAGCGCGGGCAGCAGGCCTTGCTGGATGGAGAGACTTCGTTTATCGGGCGATTCGGAATCGGATTATTGTCCTGTTTCATGGTGAGTCATGAAATCGTCATGCTGACGCAATCCACTAAGGGTGGACCTTCGATGGAGTGGCGGGGTAAGCCCGATGGAACGTATACGATTCGGCAATTGGAGACACAGTTGTCTCCTGGAACGAAAGTATATCTGCGTTGTACGCCGGACGCAGCCCATTATTTTGAAACAGAATATGTGAAAGAAGCCTTGTTCTATTATGGAGCGCTGCTGCCTTATCCAGTCATCCTGCATAGTGACGGTGTTCAACATATCGTCAATAGCGAGTCACCGATCTGGTTGATGGAGCCTGAGCTTGCACGTGGACGCAGAGCGGAAGTGCTGGCTTTTGGTGAACGATTGCTGGGAGAGAAGTTTCAGGATTTCATCCCACTGACGACGGTTTCAGGCCGTACAGGAGGCATCGCATTTGTTCTTCCGCATGCAGTTAATTTGAATGCCAAGCGTTCTCACCGGGTGTATCTGAAGCGAATGCTAATCTCGGAGAAGGCGGAGAATATTTTGCCGGAATGGGCCTTTTTCGTGAAATGCCTTATCTGGACAGACGAGCTTCAACCGACAGCTTCACGGGAACATTTTTATGAAAATGAAAAGCTGGAAGAGGTTCGCTCCGAACTTGGCGATGCCCTTCGTAAAGGATTGGCCGACATGGCTGAGCGCCAGACGGAACGGCTGCAAAAGCTGATTCGCCTGCATGCGCTGTCGATGAAGGCACTGGCTGTGCAGGATCAGGAGTTCTATGCCATGATTCACCGCTGGCTTCCGTTTGAAAGTACCCGTGGTCATCGGGAACTGGGCGAGTTGATGAGTGAGGGAGAGACGTTGTACTTCACTACCACAGTGGATGAGTATCGCCAGATTCATCATGTCGCGTCAGCCCAATCGATGCTGGTCATTAACGGTGGATACATCTACGACAGCGATTTGATGGCAATGCTGCCACTAGTGGTGCAGCATGTACAGACGCAGCGGTTGCAGCCGGATGAGGTATCCATGAGTTTTACCGATGTGCCACCAGCTGAACGGAATCAGTATTATGATGCCTTGCGCCTTGCTGACTCTGCTTTGCAACGTTTCCGCTGCCGTGCAGAGGTCAAGGGCTTCAAGCCAGCTGATTTGCCGGTGCTGTTCACGCTCTCGCAGGAGTCTTCCACGCTGCGTGCATTGGAAAAAGCAAGTGAGGAGAGTACAGAATTATTCTCCTCCGTCCTTGGATCATTGTCATCCGGCATTAGTTCCGCAGGTTATTCGACCCTGTACCTGAACATCAGCAATCCAATTATTCAGCGGGTCCTGACTTCACCGGATGCCCAAATGACTCCGATTGCCATTGAGATGTTGTATGTCAATGCATTAATGATGGGGCATTATGCGATGAATCGACAGGAGCTTGAGGTGCTGAATCAGGGCATCGTTCGTTTTATTGATTGGGGTTTGCGTGCGAATACAGATCGTAAGGGGGATGCCTGATGAAGACCGAAATGGATTTTGAGGATTTGATGGATGAGGCCTATGGCCTGCCTAATGGAACAGCGAAGCTTGGCATGCTAGAGGAAGCGGCAAGAGTCGCCGATGTGAATGGCATGGAGGAGGAAGCGTACGAAGCGCGTTCAGAGATCGTGGAGACCGCGACATTCTGCGGTTATCCGATGAAAGCACTGATTGCTTTTTCCTGGCAGCTGGGCAAGTTTGATCAAGAGCCAGAACGCTATGACGAAGAAACGTTAATGTGGTCGTATAAATGGATTTTGGGAGAACTATCCAGCTTCCCGGAAGTGTCTCGCGATAAAATGATGGAACTGCTGGAGGACTTTGGACGTCGCTTCAAATCATTTGGGTACAGTGAACGTTCGTATTGGTATTATCGATTCCGCATATCCATGGATCTTGGCGATCTGGAGGAGGCGGGTACCAGTTATACGAAGTTCAGAAGTATGGATCGTGACTTTATGAGTGATTGTGAAGCCTGTGAGCAGGACGAGATCATGCGCTACTGGTTATTGGCAGGTGATGATGAGAAGGTATTGGAAGCAGCGAAGCCCATTTTGAAAGGGAGAATGAGTTGTGCCGAAATTCCGCACCTGACCTTATCGGAGATTTTGATGCCACTATACCGACTTGGCAAGATTGATGAAGCTGACAAACATCAGGCGAAAGGCTATCGCATGATCAAAGGACATAATGATTTTGTGCAGAGCTTTGCTGAGCAGATGGATTATCTTGCACGCACGAACCCGGCGAAGGGCATCGATGTTCTGGAAGAAAATATAGTGCTTGCGATGGACCATGAAGATCCGTTTGCCAAAATGATGTTTTATGCCAGAGCAGCACAACTGTTGCGCCGCTGGGCTGATGAATCTCCAGGATACCGATTGCGGCTTCCCGCTTCATTCCCTTATGAAGGAGATCCAGGAGATTTGCGTAAACTGGTCGACTATTTTGCGGCATATGCCAAAGCGGCCGCAGACAAATATGACCAGCGGAATGGCAATCAACATGTCTCTTCCATGTTGAGCGAGGTATTTAATTTATAACTTGAGAAGACCTCTTAAGTATCATCGCACCATTAAATGGTACACCAGAAGGTCACCACGCTAGCCAAAACAGGCTTGTTCAGAAGGAGGGTTATCCTCCTTTGAACAAGCCTGTTTATCGTTTTTTATACCGTGAATATAAGGTTGGTGCTCCGGTTATTCAGGAGTTACGGTTGCAGGCGCGGTTGTATCTTCCGCAGGTTCCTCATCTGAGGAAGTTTCCGATTGCGGCTGCTTTGTCATCAGGTCAGCTACGATCTTGTCGGTTGGCTGTGTAAACAGCTGGTACATAATTGCTGCTTCTTCCTGGCGAATCAGTGGTTTGCGCGCAAGGAAATCGACTGATCCATCCTCCAGCACCTTCACTTCAGGACCGTGGATGCCTAGCTTAACCATCATCTGGATCGCAGGCACAGCCCAGGCATCTGTCTGCCCGGCCAGCTTCACATCCTCGAACAGTTCATTTGGATATTGCAGCTGGAGAGTTCTCCAAATCATCACCATAGCTTCCTGACGTGTGATGACCTGATCCGGTTTGAACTGTTTCTCATCCGCACCGGCGATCATGCCGGATTCATAACCTAGCTGAATGTAACCGGCAGCAGGGTGAGTTGCCCAGTCGGTATCCGCAGGTGGCGTCGTTTTGCTGGCTTTCAGCCCGCTCATTTTAAGGACATCCTCAATGAATTCAGCCCGTGTAACGGCATTTTTGGGTTGAAAAGCTTCACTTGCATCATTGGTATAGTATCCAAGGGATTGCAAACCATAGATGGCTTCAGCATAAGGACTATTCGCCTGGACATCCCGGAAGCCTTGGGGTTTCTGCCCTTTTTTCTCATAACCCATTGGGTTGAGATAAGGTTCTTTCATATAGATGGTTCCATCAGCATTTTCCTTGAACGCCGTGAACTGGCCTGTTAATTCGTCCTTGAAGAGATGATCTTCAACCTGAATCAGGGTACGTGGGCCAAGGAAGACGTCGGAAATGCTCAATTGTCCAGGTTCTTTGCCGTCATCTTTCAGGGAACTAACAATGGTGCTCAGTCGCAGATCCGCGTATAGCCCAGCGAAGCGTTGCAGCTCATCCGCAGTTTGAGGTGTATAGTCCTTGAACTTGATGGGCTCCGCATATTGCGGGAAGAACGTTTGGATAAAGGCAGGATAGAAGAGATTACGAAGTGCTCCTGTTTGGTTGTAAGTAAGGAAGACACCTGTGTTTTGCTCGGGAATAAGGAAGAGATAAGAGCTGAATCCGATTAGGTCACCAGCCTTGGTGATAATTTTGGAACTGCTGCCTGCACCCGGAAGCTGAAAAGCAGCTTCAAATCCATAAGTGGTATTGGGGAGCAGCGGATGAATGGAAGAACGGTATTGTTCCATGCTTTTTACCGTAGATTCTTTCCAAATACGTTCGTTATCCTTCACGCCATCATTCAGGAAAGCAATCATGAAATTCCCAATATCCTCTGCCGTTGAGAGCATGCCGCCTTGAGGCATAGGTGTTGGGGAAAGGGTGTACAGGTCGAGTGGATTATGGGCCGCATCATAGGCTGTTGCAAGTTGGTTTTTGAACTTGCCGTTCAGCAAGAAACTGCTGTTATCCATACCGAGAGGTTTGAAGATATGCTGCTGCATATACGATTCAAACGGCTCGCCGCTCACATTCTCCACAATCATGCCAAGCAGCAGGAAGGAGAAGTTGTCGTACATGTAGGCGCTACCAGGTTCTCTAACGACAGGTGGCATATGTAACTTGGCATAATCCTCCATCGATACACTTTTGTCAAAGTCATCATGGATGTCTTCCTGCTGCGGGTCGCGAATCTCGAATCCGGTGGTGTGTGTGAGCAGATTCTCTACCGTTACAGGTTTGTCAAAAGGATTATCGAATTCCAGTCCTTTCACATAGGTCTGGAAATCAGCCTTTAAATCCACCTTACCTTGCTCTACGAGCTGCATGACAGCGGCTGATGTGAATGTTTTGGAGACCGAAGCGATACGAAAAGTGGTATTTTTCGGATCAACGGGCTCTTTGCTCTCCAGATCGGAATATCCATACCCTTTCTCTGCCACGACTTTTCCATCTTTGACAACGACTACGGAAGCACCAACATATTGGGCTTTCGCTTCGGCGGAATCAAAAAATGTATCCATAAAGGCTGTCGCAGACTCTGTTGTCAGCGCTGTCACTTTTCCTTTTTCATTGACCGCAGCAGGTGTGGTCTCCGCCTGCACGGCGGGTGCCCATAGACTGAGGGACAGGACAAACGCCATGAACGCCCCCGTTATGGAGGTGAGCCTGAAGCGGGTGCTTCGATTGGATAAATGCATGTAAACACTCCTTCAAAAGAAAATTTTGTAAATAGGACTCTCCTGTTATTACTGATTACTGGCCCGATAGGTTTCAAGATAGTAGATTGTGATATACATTTCAATAGAACTCAAAACTACCAGGAGAAAATCCAGCATAGAGGAGCTTGGAATTTATGAGGCATCTGCACAGGGGCGTGGTTCACTTTGAACCGTTGACGGCCGGAGCGACTGACGGAAAAATACGAGAGCACCGATCCCCATCAATACATACAGGCCAGCCATTGCATAGGAAGGCAGAAAGGCCCCCATCGTTAGGCCAAGACTACCAAGGAGAGCGGCCGCGTTATAACTCATGCCGTCTGCAGCCATATAGGCAGCACGGTCGGATTCAGGAATCATGCCAGCAAGCATGACCTGACGGACGGGCGCATACATGAGCTCACCGATGGTTAGCAGTACAGCGGATGTAATAAGCAGCCAGGCCCAATTGCTGAAAGCGAGCACGGCAAAACCAGTAGTGTACAGACACATGCCGACAGTCATAATAAATCTGGACTGGAAACGCCCCAGCCATTTGGAGAAAGGAATGGCCATGATTACGACGAGCACAGTGTTAATCGCCATGATCAGACTGAACATCTGCAGACCTGAGATGTCCCAACGGAACAGTTGGGCGTTGAATTCACTTTTCAGACGAACGGCGATGTATTTATCCATTTGGAATTCCAGAGAGACAGCCAGCACTGTTGCGGTGAAAAACACCATAAAACGTTTGTCCCTAAATACACCGCCATACGTTTTCAGTATATTTCTATTAATCGGGGTATCAAGCTGATTCGAGTGTTTAATATCCATTGTTTCGTGAATATAGAACAAGAGAATAAATAGTGTAACCAGGCTCTCCATGCATACCAGACTGAACAAAATGAAGCGGAAGGACTCGAATAATAACCCGCCCATCAGCGCCCCAATCGTAACGGCAACGTTGGTGGTCCAATATTGCAGCCCATAGACATACTGACGTTCATGTTCACTGCTCACGTCTACAATCATGGCATTGGCAATGGGTCCGGTGATACCCGAACTGATGCTACTAAGCAGAAACATGACACAAGTTAAAGGAACGGAGTCCATCCATGGGGAGTTGGCGGCAGCCAGCAAGAACAGGGCGAATACCTGCAACATTTGGGCGATGACCATCAGTTTCTTGCGCCCGACTCGGTCAGACCAGTATCCTGCGCCCAAGCCAACGATCATGGAGGCCACAATATTAACGGTTAACAGTATACCTGCCCAGCCTGCACCAATCTGGACACTCAGATAAATCGCCATAAAAGGAATAATGGATTTCTGAGTTAGATCCGTAAAAAAATCAGTAATGATACGAATCTTGATGTTGGGATGCAAATCAGTATATTTCATGTGCAGTTCTCTTCCTTCCCGCTGGTGTTGTCGATGTACCTGAGTATAATGGAGGAAAACCTGAAGAAAAACTGTAGAAGCGTACGAGTCAATTTCGTATTTTACGCAGGGGAAGGAAAGGCAGGGATAGTTGTGGAGGTTATGGATCATTATATTCAGCTTCGCGTGGCCTTTTCGAACGTGGACGAGGAGGAAGAAATACACACAACGATTGGTGAGCTGGCGAATCATTTATGTTGTACGATGCGCAATATGAATCTGATTATGAACAAATTTATGGATCATGGCTGGATCAGATGGAGCCCACAACGCGGCAGAGGTAAGACATCGGTGCTCGTTTTTTGCCATCCTCTGTTACAGGCTGTTCAGGAACGATTTGATCGACTGTTGCAGGGAAACAAGTTGGAGGAGGCCTATATGCTGGCTTCAACAATGCCGTTTTCGATGCGAGAAATATTGATGCAAGGATTACAAGGCCAGTTCGGTCTGCGTTCCAATCACGGCGCTCGAGGTAGAGTTGATACGCTGCGAATTCCACAGGAGACTGCCTTTGAGACATTGGACCCGACCCGGGCTTACATGTGGGGAGAAGTTGGAATTGTTGCGGAGGTATTTGATCGCTTGGTGCAGTACAACGCTGAACGCCAAGTCTGTGAACCGAGTCTTGCCGTTGCATGGGAGAGCAACCCTGAAGGAACGGAGTGGACCTTTTATTTGCACAAAGGCATACTCTTTCACCATGGCAGGATGCTTGATGCAGAGGACGTAAGATATACGTTTGAACGGATTATTTCGGATCAAGAGAACCCTTGCAAGTCACTGTTTGGCTCCATTCATCACATAGAAACGTTCGACGAGCTAACGGTGCGCTTTGTGTTGCGGTTTCCCAACTTTATGTTCCCGGATCTGATGAGCAGCATGAATGCATCCATCTTACCCCGTGATGTGGAGCTTGACCGGATGCATCCGATGGGTACGGGGCCTTACCGATTGACACGCAATCATCCCAAGCTGCTTGTGCTGGAGGTGTTCCCTTCCTATTTCAGGGGGCGGGCGTTTATTGATCGGGTTGAAATATGGCAGCTTCCCCAGACGGGCCGAGTGGAGTCGGCGATCAAACAGGACTTGTTTCCAGACGGACAGGCTCGCTTGATTCAACATGAGGTTCAGGGCGGTGTGTTTATGACTTTTAATATGCGAAAAGAAGGCCCACAGCAGGATTTATACTTTCGTCAGGCTGTTCAGCAACTGATGGATCCACAGGAGATGATGGGGGCGTTGGCACACACAGGTGTACATGCTGCATATAGCCTGATTCGGGACAAGTCCAAGGAAAAGCAGATACTTGAACGAATAGAATCGAAGCCAACAGCCCTTTCTGCTGACTTATCTCTCGTAAGAGCTTCAGAGCTGTTACAACGCAGCTGCTACGCAGGCCAGATCATGAATGTGTGGGTAGAGGAAGGCGAGAAAATGGAGACAGACATGGCCTGGTTCGCACAGCGTTGTGCACTTATTGGACTGAAAGTGAGTGTTACGCCAGGTAATCCGGTAGATGCCGTATACCATGATGAATTCGCCTCTTATGATTTGATTTACACGGGTGAAGTGTTCGATGAGCATGTGACGCTGAGTCTATTAACGATGTATACTTTCCAAAATACGCTGTTCCTTATGGCATTGGATGACGAGCGAAAAAGCGAGCTAGAACGTGAATGCAGACACGTCGTTATGATTCAGGATAGTGCTGAGCGGTTGCGTACGCTAATGACGTTGGAGGGGCGACTCATTCAAGAGGCCTTACTCTTGCCTACATACAGCTTCAGGGAAGAACATGCACACCACGTTTCGCTTCAGGATTACCGTGTCGTAGCATACGGTATGCCTGATCTGCGTCGATTGTGGGTGAAGAGAAGTCCAAATACAGAAGAAGATACTGCGAGTTATCCGGCGTATATCCCATTGTGGTAAAGAGTGTAATTACTACAATGGGATAGGCCGGTGGGGGATACTTTTATACTGAAGGTGTCTTTATAAATTCAATTGGATTCGTACCTGGTTCCAGCAGTAGCGGAATGGAGAGAGAGCTTATGGTGTCCTCTTCATCCGTCTTAAACGTAAAAGTGATTTTCAAGCCAAACAGGACAAGCTCTACGGAAAACGTATCTTTTCCAGTGTATTCCATAGGCATTTCAATGGCATTCAATGTGGCCTGTAACCCATCGTTCGTCTGTTGAATAACGATCTCGCCGTAACCCGGATGATTATAACTTCCCGCATACGCATGGATAGGACGATCATGGGGATGAACCTGAGCTTCCACTGGTTTTTCCTCAACCGAGGTTTCTGGCGTAGTTGGTGTTTCTATGGTGTCTGTTGCTGCTTCGGAATCAGTTGAATCTCCAGTCACTAATTTGGCTAATCTCCCACTCCAATCTACAGGTTCCAATTCAAGCAAACGATCAATAACGTTAAAAGAAATCGTGTAGGGAAGAATGCTTCCATTCGTATTGCAAAGGACTACAACACCGATCTGTTCCTCTGGTAAAAAGGCGACCTGTGAAGCGAATCCATCGATTGCCCCGCCGTGATGAATCATGGCGTTCCCGCGATAAGAATCGATCATCCAGCCCAGACCGTACGTGCTAACAGGCAGCTCTTTGCTGTGGAATGGTGAATCACAAGCCATTTGCGGGCTGTGTGTAACAGCCAACTGTTCTTTGGAAATCAGTTGATTCCCACCCTGTTGCCCTTGATTCAACTGAAATTGCACCCAGGCGATCATATCGACCAGATTGCTGTTAATGGAGCCAGCAGGGCCTACGGCATCAATTTTCCGAAAAGGTATCCGCGTAATCTCACCATTTTGATCCATATAAGGGAAGGCGAAGTCAGGTTGATTCTGCATCTCATCGACAGAGAAGACACTTGAATTCATACCAAGTGGGTTAAACAGGGACTCCTGGACAACATTCTCCCATGAAGTTCCTTTGAGTTGACCCACCAGATAACCAGCGGCCATATACATCAGGTTCTGGTATTGCCATTTGTTCCGAAAGTCCTCATTAGGCTCCAGATACTGAAGCGCGTTTACGAGTTCTTCTCTGCTCCGTGATGAGTTATACCATGCCATATCGTGCCTTGGAAGTCCGGAGCGGTGACAGAGCATATCGCGGATGGTCAGGCGTTCTGTAGCTACCGGATCGAACATTTTGAAGTCTTTCAAATACGTTCTAACAGGTGTGTCCCACTTCAGAATGTCCTGATCCACCAGCAGGGCAGCGGTTGATGCTGTGAAGGCTTTGGTACTTGAACCGATCGCGAATAGGGTATGGGGTGTAACTTCAAGCTGGGACTCCAGATCGCGATAACCGTATCCTTTTTGCAAAATGACTTCATCCTTGTGAATAACCGCTACCGCCACACCTACTCCTTTCCAACGTTGAAGCTGCTCTTCCACAAAATCATCCAATCCATTCAGCAATGAGTGAAGATAGGTTGTGTTCATTATTTTCCTCCAATTTAAAATAGAGTTGTACATCAATTAAGCTACATAATCGTGGTATGTAATTACATGGGTTGGGTTGTTATCTGTATTTACTATGAAGAATCTGGTTGGATTTTACATCCTACCCGAGACTGATTTTGTTACCAGATAGGGTATTGCGGCACTGATTGATGGAATGCTTGTCAAACTAGTCCGCATATATCGAACAAGTCCCTCATAACATGTACTAATCAAGTAGGGGTTCTGCTGTACGCACAATCCTGAAGTGAAAACATGTGCTAAAGGGGATGATGTCATGCGCCGAATATCATGGATGCTTGCCATGGTATTGGTCTTATCGACCTTACTTGCCGCCTGCGGGAAGAAGGATGCGGCAGCCGTGGTCAAAGATCTGAACGAAGTCGTAGGAGAAATGGAAAGTTATCAGGGGGCAGGCGTTATGACGCTGCATACCGGAGATACGCCGCAGCAGTACAAGGTCGAGGTATGGCATCAAAAGCCTTCATATTATCGTATCGCGTTAACGAATGCCAAAAAGGATGTAACACAAATTGTACTGCGCAATGATGAGGGCGTATTTGTCCTGACACCGAGTCAGAACAAAAGCTTCCGTTTCCAGAGTAACTGGCCGGATAACCAAGGCCAGGTTTACCTCTACGAGACGCTGATCCGCAGCATAACAGGTGATTCGACCCGCCAGTTTGCCGATGAGAAGGAAAGCTATGTATTCGATGTAGCTGCCAACTACAATACACATGCATTGGTCAGACAGAAAATATGGTTAAACAAAAGCGATTACGCTCCAAAACAGGTAGAAGTATCCGACTCGAATGCCAATGTGGTGGTCGATGTGAAGTTCGATAGCTTCAAATTTGGTACCGAATTTGAGAAAGACGCTTTTGATATGCAGCGTAATATGACTGCTGCTACTGAAAATGGTGGCAAGGTTGGTACTGACTCAGGCGCGGCTCCTGCTGGGGAGGGTAAAGAGACTACCAATCCTCAAGCTGCAACAGAGGAAGGTTCTGCATCCAATCCAAGCGGAACCGTTAGTGATGGACAGACGGGTGTGAGTGATAACGCCGAGCAGCAAGGTTCAGAAGATCCAGCCAGTGGGAAAGGAAGCGAAGAACCGACATCGGCCGAGCCGGAAGGTACAGGCAGCTTCGGGGTTATTCAGCCGACCTATGCACCGGAAGGCGTCAAGCTGAAAGACGATCAGATCGTGGAAGGATCAGGAGACTATTCGGTTATGCTTCGCTACGAAGGAACATATAATTACACGATTTTTGAAGCGCGGCCGCAGGACAGAGCGGTATCACTTGCGCCATCCAGTGTCGTGGATCTTGGATTCACGCTGGGTATGTTGAGTGGAGATGCCTTACAGACACTTACATGGATGACAGATGGAGTGGAGTACCGGATCACAAGTGCAGATCTTCCACAGAATGAGATGGTACAGATTGCGACATCGATGCAGGAAGAGTCAGGGAAATGATTTGCAAAGTATAGTCGTCCTAACATAAGGAATGCTAAGAAGCATCGGAGATGAATTCTCCGGTGCTTTGCTGCATATACAGGTCTTCGTTCCTGTTTTATATCAGTGATTCGCAGGATTTGATTTTCAGTTGAAGCTATGTGTATCAACAGCCAATGATCCTGCGTAAGATAAGCAAGAATTAGGTCCAGTGTACTCAATAATGCAAAACACGCTTCTACGCGGGAGGAACCGGGTAAATAATACGATATAAGCAGATGAGTTACGTTATGGAGAGATAAATATCTCATTCATGGTCTGGCTTATAGGTCTTATTCCGCGTTTGCTCCCGACTTCAGGATAGCGCTCCTGTATGTGTTTTGGACTACAGATCTTCCGTTCATTTGACAGTCACATGCTTGAGCATTACGATGGAGTCTGACGTGAGCCGGATTAAGATGATTAGAGAAGGTGACTTAACGTGCAAGAACAATATCGGCCGACCCAAGCGGAAATCAATTTGGATCATTTGTGCAACAACGTAGACGCTTTCCGTGAAACATTGCCGCAAGGCAAGAAACTGCTCGCTTGTGTGAAGGCTAATGCCTATGGACATGGGGCAGTGGAGATGGCCAGAGAACTGGAACGAGTTGGCGTGGATTACTTAAGTGTAGCTTTTCTTGACGAAGCGCTTGAATTGCGACAACACGGAATTACCCTTCCGATTCTGGTATTGGGCTACACGCCGCCAGAAGGCATCGCTGAAGCATGGAAACATGATGTAACCATTACGCTGTTCAGTAAGGAAGTACTCGAAGCCATTCAACATCTGGAGACGGGCACATCCTCTCGTAAGCTCAAGGTTCACATCAAAATCGACAGCGGCATGGGCAGACTTGGCCTGTTGCCTGGCGAAGAGGCAGTTGCTTTTATTCAGGAAGCAGCCAAGCTGAAGCAGGTGATGCTTGAAGGCATGTTTACTCATTTTGCCAAGGCGGATGAAAAAGACAAGACCTATACACTGGAGCAGTATCGACGGTTCCGAGGCGTGGTTGATGCGCTGCGGGATCAGGGATGTGTCATCCCGATTATACATACGGCGAACAGCGCCGCTACCATTGATACACCGGAGTTGTCCTACGATATGGTACGTGTGGGAATTAGTCTGTACGGATTGTATCCTTCGGGAGAGGTGAATCATCAGGTAGTGAAGCTGTCCCCGGTATTGACACTGAAGACGAAGGCGGTTCTGGTCAAAACGCTGCCACCTCATTGGGGTGTCAGCTACGGAACCCGTTATGTAACACAAGGGAACGAACGAATAGCGACCCTGCCTATAGGCTATGCAGACGGATTTTCAAGAATGCTGTCAGGTAAAGCACAAGTACTTGTGCGCGGCCGCCGCGTTCCTGTCGTCGGTACGATCTGCATGGATCAGTGTATGGTGTCGCTACAATCTTTTGCAGCAGAAGCAGAAGAAATTCAAGTCGGCGAAGAGGTTGTTCTCATCGGTCACCAATCGGGTGCAGTCATAACTGCAGACGAAGTGGCATCTCAGCTCGGTACGATTCCCTACGAAGTGATCTGCATGATGGCGCATCGAATCCCGCGGGTTTATACCCGTAATGGAGCAGTAGTCGCCAGAATCAACCCTCTTTTGACATCCTGATAGCTCGACTGGACGCTATTACCAATAAACTTTTTTTCAGAACAGAAGGAAAACTGTCGGAGCATCTCGAATTATGAATGATGACTGGGATGAAAAATCCTGAAAAGAGATGTTTGGTCTGTACGAATATTGTTCCCCGTGTTTATAATGGAGTACAGCATACTTGATATACTCGGGGCATATATATTCCTTTGTATAAAAGTTCTGGAAAAACGTAATACTGGTTCACAATGGCGAAAGGTTTGTGGGGGTGGAAGAAAGGTGGCCAACTTGCAGAACACCAAGCGGATCATGATCAGTTTGCCTGATTATCTTTTGCAAGAAGTGGATGGCATCGTAGCGCTGGAGAATTCCAACCGCAGCGAATTGATTAGGCAGGCCATGAAGCTGTATTTGACGGAGCGTAAGAAACGTTACATCCGTGAATCGATGCAGCGAGGGTACATGGAGATGGCGAAGATTAACCTCACCATGGCATCCGAGGCCTTTCACGCGGAGGAAGATGCGGACAGCACTCTGGACCGCTTAGTTAGCGGGGTGTAGACATTGATCGTAAAACGCGGTGACGTTTTTTTTGCGGATCTTTCTCCCGTTGTTGGTTCCGAGCAAGGTGGAGTCAGGCCGGTTCTGGTCATCCAGAATGACATCGGCAACCGGTTTAGTCCTACTTGTATTGTGGCGGCGATCACCGCCCAAATCCAAAAGGCAAAGCTGCCGACGCATGTAGAGATTGATGCGGCGGCACACGGCTTTGACCGGGACTCGGTTATTTTGCTCGAACAAATACGGACGATTGATAAGCAGAGGCTGACCGACAAGATTACCCATCTGGACGAGGAGACCATGAAACTGGTCAACGAAGCCTTACAGATCAGCCTGGGTTTAATCGATTTTTAAGGCACCAGGCAGTTGTTTCTTTGTTCTGCCGTGCCATCCGTAGACAATGGATGTTCCTTGCAGGAACACACAATTTCAGACAGCAATCAAAAGAGCGTACAACAGCCTAATGGCTGGGGTACGCTCTTTTGATTAAAGCTTCATGAAAGCGTAGAACATTGTGAAGCTTTTCGTTATAATGATACCTGAGAAACCGTTTACGTTAATCGACATATATAGAGGTGGAGGAGACATATGAGCATTTATATTGATCAGGAGAAGCTTCAATTTCATCTACAGACTCAAAAGGCAAGCTATGTATTTCAGGTCCTGCCTTCGGGATATTTGGTACATTTATATTATGGCAAAAAACTGCGTGATACCGATCTGAGCTGGCTTCATGTGCGTACAGAGCGTGCTTCGTTCAGCCCAAATCCGGTGCCGGAAGATCGGACGATCTCTTTCGACACGTTGGCAGTAGAACTGCCGGTGTATGGTACAAGTGATTTCCGTAATCCGGCAATCCAATTGGAGCTTGAGAATGGTTCAACCGTTTCGGAGTTTACGTATACAGGCCATCGACTGATCAAAGGAAAGACAGCGCTTACCGGACTGCCTGCAACTTATGTTGAGTCCGACGATGAAGCCGAGACACTCATCGTTGAACTGGAGGACCGTGTTGCAGGGATCAAGATTGAACTTAGCTACACGGCCTTTACGGCCTTTAATGCGATTACGCGTTCCATGCGGATCATTAATGAGAGCGCTACCTCGGTGAATATTGCACGTGCGCTCAGCTCTTCCGTTGATTTCCCGCATGCCGATTACGAATTGCTGCAATTGTCAGGAGCATGGACGCGTGAACGGGACATCGTTCGCAGACCGCTTGCTTCCGGCCTGCAAGGCATCGAGAGTCGTCGAGGCTCAAGCAGTCACCAGCAGAACCCGTTCATTGCACTGATGACACCGGGTACAGACGAAGATCAGGGTGAAGTCTACGGGTTCAGTCTTGTATATAGCGGCAGCTTTACAGCACAGGCAGAAGTGGATCAGTTCCACACCACTCGTGTATCGCTTGGAATCAATCCATTTGAGTTCAGCTGGAAGCTGGATTCGCAGGAGTCATTCCAGACGCCTGAGACGGTCATGGTCTATTCGGACGCAGGTCTCGATGGTATGTCTCAGTCGTATCATAATCTGTATCGCGAACGCCTTGCACGTGGCAAGTTCCGTAATGCAGAGCGTCCGGTTCTGGTCAACAACTGGGAAGCGACCTATTTCGGCTTCAACGCAGATAAGATTGAACAGATCGCCCAGGCAGGGAAGAAGCTTGGCATTGAACTGTTCGTACTGGATGATGGATGGTTCGGACATCGGGACAGCGATAACTCCTCACTTGGTGACTGGATTGTGGACAAGAACAAATTGCCACAAGGCCTGGATGATTTGGCCAACCGGGTAACCAGTTTGGACATGCAGTTCGGACTATGGTTCGAGCCTGAAATGATTTCGCCAGACAGCGAATTGTACCGTGCTCATCCGGACTGGTGTTTGCATGTGCCGGATCGTCGTCGTACGGAAGGGCGTCAACAATTGGTACTCGATTTCTCCCGTCAGGATGTGCGTGATGAGATTGTACGCATGCTAAGCGATGTGCTTGGATCTGCGCCGATCACTTATGTGAAATGGGACATGAACCGGAATATGACGGAAGTGGGTTCTGCATTGCTTCCAGCAGATAGACAGCGTGAGACTGCGCATCGTTATATGCTTGGATTGTACGAAGTCATGGAACGTATTACTTCGGCGTTCCCGAATATCCTGTTCGAGAGCTGTTCAGGTGGTGGCGGCCGTTTTGATCCAGGTATGCTGTATTACATGCCGCAAACGTGGACCAGCGATAATACGGACGCGATATCCCGCCTGCGTATTCAGTATGGTACAAGCCTGGTATATCCGGTAAGTTCAATGGGGTCACATATCTCAGCGGTTCCAAATCACCAGGTCAACCGAATTACTTCTTTAGAGATTCGTGGACATGTCGCGATGTCGGGTAACTTTGGATACGAGTTGGATTTGACTCGTTTCACAGAGGAAGAGAATACTATTGTAAAGGCGCAGGTTGAACTGTACAAAGAAATTCGGGGAACCATCCAATACGGAACGTTCCGGCGCCTGCTAAGTCCGTTTGAGGGAAATGAAACGGCATGGATGTTTATTGCCCCAGATGGCAGCGAAGCCGTTGTATTCTACTTCCGTGTGCTGTCTGAACCAAATGCACCGCTCCAACGTCTGAAGCTGAAGGGCCTCGACCCTGATGCGGATTACCGCCTGAAAGGTGGTTCCGAGACGTTTACCGGGGATGCGCTGATGTATGGTGGGATCTCTGTAGGCCGTGCATCGGGAGACTATTGGAGTGAAATGTTCCGCTTCGAACGGGTATAATAAACTGGCGTGAATGCAGTGTTTGTCAGGGGAGACCGGAAGACGTCGGGGAGACGTTTTTCGGTCTTTTCTTATGGTTGAGATGAAGGTTTGATACGTAATCTCAATTGTAAGAACTTGTAACCAGGACGAATGCTGGAAATCTGAACGGGATTTTGTGATAATATAGGGGAGAGGAATCTGCATGAATGCAGGTTCGATACTGTGATTACAGCAGCAAAGCTGCCCTGAACAAGCTTCAACTGAACGATTCAGGAAGGAAAGAGGGATTTATTTGTCTGAACAGGAAACGGTTCTGGAACCCAATGAAGAAACAATAAAGGCAGAACGCCATGAACGAATCATCAAACAGGTAGCCAAGGAACTGTCACTGTCCTTGAAGCAGGTCCGCACAACGTCGGAGCTTCTGGACGAAGGCAATACGATTCCATTTATCGCCCGCTACCGTAAAGAAATGACTGGAGAGCTGGATGAGAACCAGCTGCGGCTCATTGAAGAACGCATCGTATACTTGCGTAATCTGGAAGACCGCAAAGTGGAAGTCATCCGTATTATAGAGGAACAAGGCAAGCTGACCGGAGAACTGAAACAGTCTATCACTCAGGCAGTTAAGCTGCAGGAAGTGGAGGACTTGTACCGTCCGTTTCGTCAGAAGCGGAAAACCCGTGCCAGTGTAGCGAAGGAAAAAGGTCTCGAACCACTCGCTGTCTGGATCTGGGGTCAACCAAAGCAAGGGAACCCTCTGGAGGAAGCTGCGCGTTATATCAATGCTGAACTTGGGGTAGAAGATGCAGAGGTTGCAATTCAGGGAGCCAAAGACATTTTGGCTGAGAATATTGCAGATGATGCTGCTATTCGTGCATGGATTCGTCGTTATACGCTCGATCATGGCATGCTGACTTCGGAAGCGAAGGATGCTGAGCAGGAGTCTGTATATGAGAACTACTATGATTATCGTGAATTAGCCAAAAAAATGCCTCCTCACCGTATTCTCGCCATTAACCGCGGTGAACGTGAAAACATTTTGAAAGTGGGTCTGGACGTGCAGCCTGAACCGGCTCACCGTCATATGGAAGGACAAATCATCAAGGGTGCATCTGCGGTCCAAGACGTTTTGCGTGCTGTGATTGAAGATGCTTACAAACGATTGATTGCCCCTTCGATTGAGCGTGAGGTTCGTGCAGAACTGACGGAAAAAGGTGAAAACCAAGCGATATCCGTATTCTCGGCTAATCTTCGTAATCTGTTGCTTCAGCCGCCAATTCATGGCAAACGTGTGCTTGGTGTCGATCCTGCCTATCGAACCGGTTGTAAACTGGCTGTGGTCGACGATACGGGCAAGCTGTTGGAAGTGGCTGTTACGTACCCAACGCCACCACACAACAAGAAGCGTGAAGCTGCCGAGGTTTTCCATCGGATGATCAAGCAATATGATATCGGGTTGATTGTTATCGGTAATGGTACCGGATCCCGTGAAACTGAACAGTTTGTTGCCGAGATTATTCAGGAGAACGGGGACGAAAGTCTCGTGTATCTGATCGTCAATGAAGCTGGAGCGAGTGTATATTCTGCATCCAAGCTGGCGCAAGAAGAATTCCCGGATCTTGACGTTGCTGAGCGGAGTGCTGCTTCGATTGCCCGTCGGGTGCAAGACCCGCTGGCTGAGCTGGTTAAGATTGATCCAAAAGCCATTGGTGTAGGCCAATACCAACATGACGTATCTCAAAAAATATTGGAAGAAAGCCTGAAGGCTGTTGTGGAATCCGCAGTTAACCATGTGGGCGTGGATGTGAACACGGCTTCGCCTTCACTGCTGTCCTATGTTGCGGGTGTAAATGCCACGATTGCCAAAAATATCGTGAAATACCGCGAAGAGAACGGCCGGTTCACGAATCGTCGCCAGTTGCAAAAAGTGCCGCGTCTGGGTGCCAAAACCTATGAGCAATGCGTAGGCTTTATGCGGATTGGTGAAGGCGAGAACCCGCTGGATCGCACACCGATTCACCCTGAATCGTATAAAGTCGTAGACCAGCTCTTTAAGGAGCTTCAGGTTGCGCTGGACAAGCTGGGCAGCAAGGAACTGTCTGTTCTCCTGTCTGAGCAACAACCGGAACAGCTGGCTGTGAAGCTGGATGTGGGTGTACCTACACTGCGTGACATTCTGGACAGCTTGCAGCGTCCGGGTCGTGACCCGCGTGAGGAAATGCCGCTACCGATCTTCCGCACGGATGTGCTCAAAATTGAAGATTTGGTGGAAGGCATGGAGCTGCAAGGTACGGTTCGTAACGTGATCGACTTTGGTGCCTTTGTTGATATCGGCATCAAGAGTGACGGGCTTGTCCACATCTCACAGCTGAGCAACGGTTACGTCAAACATCCGATGGATGTTGTATCTGTCGGGGATAATGTAACGGTTTGGGTGATGAACGTGGATACCAAAAAAGGCCGTGTCGGCCTCACGATGAAGAAGCCTGCTTCTTCTAAGCAGTCTTCCTGATCCAACACAATGATTGGAGAACAGCCTTCCCTGTAATGGGAAGGCTGTTTGTTGTCAGTTATAATAGTACTGTTGCCCGTACTGTATTGTTCGAAGGAATTTTATGAATGAAGTGAGAGCTTGAAGTGGACGGAGAGAGTGGCGTCAGATTTTTAGAGTTCGCTGTCCGCGCTGCGCGGGGTGCCACTTGTCGGTTTATTTCGGTAAAAGAACCAGCATTCGTTCAGCAGCTTGATCTGTCTGCTGTCTTTTTTGTGAAATGCACGCATCAGTTGATTGCAAAGCCATTGAGGCAAGGGTATCTCCTCCTCTTGCATAATTCATCTGTACGTTAGCATATGTGGCAATAGCCTGGACTGTGCGAATTAACCCTTGATGAACTCGGAAAATTCAATATCTATACGGATATGTACTGAAGAGCGGGGCGTATGAATGTAGGGTTGAAAGAAAATGAAAAAAAGCGCAGCCCCTGTTTTTAGGAGATGCGCTTTTAGTTCCATCCTGCATTAATAATAAGTCCATAGGTGGATTAGAGTGATTCCATCTCTTCTTCATACCATTGCTCTAATTGAGCCTGAAGCGCCCGGATCTCAGTGAGCAGGGAAATCAAAGGATATTCACTCTCTCTTAGTGCTGCAAAGCTTTGTTCAAGCGCATTGATATAATCAAGGCCTCCGATGATGGAGAGTTGCTCGTCCAGAAGATCAAGACTGTCACATTCGGCGATTGCCCAAGGCAGAACAGGTACATCTGCTGCGGTAAGTTTGTCAATTTCTTTGTGCAGGCGCAGGTTGAGCGCACTGAGTTGATAAGCGTAATCGGCAGGCATTTCCACAAACTGCAATTGCTGTTCCTGCTGCAGGATGACGTAGCGCATTGTAGGCATAACGAGTAATAATCTCCCCTCATACATTCTACTTGACAGTGTAGCCTACGAAACGGTTAAAATTCAAGTATTATGGCGGAAAAACAAATGGCCCAAGAGGTGTGAAAGGAGGACAAACCGATGGAAAATGAGGAATTGCAGCAATGGATTGAGCAGGTGTCACTCGATCATTTCGGGGTTCCGTTCACTCACGAGGCGCTGTTTAACCGTCGTCTGACGACTACAGGTGGGCGTTATATGCTCAAGAGTCACCGAATAGAGATTAATCCTCATCAGCTCGAAGCCTATGGGCGGGAAGAGGTTGAAAAAATCATCAAGCATGAGCTTTGTCATTACCATCTGCACATTCGTGGACGCGGCTACCAACACCGGGACCCTGAATTCAAAGCCTTGTTGCAGAAGGTGGGCGGTTCGCGATTCTGCCAGTCCCTTCCGGATGGAAAGGGCAGAAAGCCATTACCGTATCGCTATAAGCTGGTGTGCAAGAGCTGTGGCACGGAATATTTGCGTAAACGCAAAGTTGATCCGAAGCGGTACCGCTGTGGTCGATGTGCCGGCAAGTTGGGGATTCATACCATCTGAGGTGAACGTTTTTTGGAAACAACACTTCTTACCACAAGACCACAAGACCACAAGACTATATGCAATATGCTCCCTGATGAGCATTTATGGGAGTATCTGAAGCTTATAAAGAAAGTCACCGAAGGCATGTTGACTTGGAATATTAATCATGATAAATTTAGGTTATTCAAGAT
>NZ_LGRP01000005.1:117474-117770 GCF_001636635.1 Paenibacillus sp. O199 | reverse complement strand
ATCGCACATTTCGTTTCGGATCTAGTTTTCAGGGAGCAATCCTTGTAAGCATTGTTCATGATTCTCTATTTGGAGAGATACCCAAGTGGCTATAAGGGGACCCTCTGCTAAGGGGTTAGACTGCGTAAGCGGTGCGAGGGTTCGAATCCCTCTCTCTCCGCCATCTTTACCTTAAGATGGACAAGCAATCAAGATCAATATTATTAATATGGCGGTGTAGCTCAGCTGGCTAGAGCGTACGGTTCATACCCGTGAGGTCGGGGGTTCGATCCCCTCCGCCGCTACCATATTACCCA
>NZ_LGRP01000005.1:99591-117464 GCF_001636635.1 Paenibacillus sp. O199 | reverse complement strand
GCGGTGCGAGGGTTCGAATCCCTCTCTCTCCGTTCTGAACAAAACATAATCCCCCTCCTCAGTAACCTTTAACGGATACTGAGGAGGGGGATTTTTGATGTATCGTCATTTTGCCAATGTACAAGAAAAGAATGCCCGATTGCGTCCCTATAATGAAATGCCCAATACCTCGTACAAACCCTTCTTGCCAGCTTCCGTGACTTCCACGGAACGGCTGCCTTCCTTCTGGCGGGTCCAGTCCAGCTCAGACAAGCGGCGTCCCAGTTCGTCTCCCAGTACTCCGGAGATATGGTGACGACGTTCACTCCAATCCAGACACTTGCGAGCCACAGCGCGGCGTGATCCGGCTTTCCCTTCAAGCATAATGCCAAAAGAAGTGAACCATTGAATCCCTTTCTCTGTAATGTGGTAATCCTTGGCCTGCTCATCCTCAGGTTCTTCGAGATAACCTTCCCGTAATAAAGCTTCACACAACGATATCCCCAATTTTCCGGCAAGATGCCCATAACAGGTTCGAGCAAAGCTTAGATGTTGAAGCTGGTTGGACTGTTTGAGGGATCTCACTTGTACTGGTGCGGCGATACTTCCCATCGTCTCAATCAGAAAAGCAACCTCTTTGCCTGCGAGACGATAGTATCGATGTCGTCCTTGCTGTTCAACGACGAGCAGCCCGCCTTCGACCAGCTTGGCGAGATGACTGCTTGCCGTTTGAGGAGTAACACCCGCCATGTAAGCTAGTTCACCTGCAGGAAGTGCAAGACCATCCAACAAAGCTTCCAAAAAAATAGCACGACTGGGATCAGCAATTAACGATGCAATCACTGAAATATTCGGATAGGTATTCATACTTCGATGATACCTTAACTATTGGTGTAATACAATTCAATCATGCATGAATTACAACCTAAGAGATGGAAGGGATGGATTGAAGAATGGAGGAAGAAACAATGTATACCAATGATAGAACGCAAGAAGAGTTTGGATCAGAGCATCAACGGGGCTGGACCAGCGAATTGATACAGCACGAGGTGATAACTCCAAGTATTTTGTACTATGGCACACCGGTATTGCTGCTGAGCACGTTAAATGAAGATGGAACGACAAACTTGTCGCCCCTTTCTTCATCATGGGCACTTGGAGACTGCTTGGTACTTGGAGTCGGTATTCAGGGCAAAGCTTTTGAGAACCTGAGTCGTCATCCCGAATGTGTGATTAATCTGCCGGATGCATCCATGTGGGAGCAGGTTGAGGGACTGGGGCGTTATACCGGAATATATCCCGTTCCTGAGGAGAAAAGGAGGATGGGATTTGAGTTTTGCGATGATAAATTTGCCGTCTCTGGACTGACACCCCAAAGTTCAGTTCAGGTTGAGCCGGATAAAATAGAGGAATGTCCGCTCCAGATTGAAGCCGAGGTACAACACATTCGTATTCCCGAACATACACCTTTCATGGCGATTGTGGAAGTGAAAGCGTTGAAGGTACACGCACATACCCGACTGATTGCAGGTTTGAACAAGATTAACCCAGAGAAGTGGAACCCTTTAATTTATAATTTCCGACACTATTATGGACTTGGAGAAAGGTATGGGGAGAGTTTTCGGGCAGAGAAGTGATGTGTGGATTGAAATAGCATAGACAATCAATAAGTAATCCAGAATATATGAAGTGGGGCCAGTTGGGGTGCTGCTTCTTTCTGTCTATATGAGACTTCATTATGATTTCATCGGGGGAATCATTGAATTTGGCTATTTTATTAGGCAGGGATTGGGTAAATAGTAAAGAAAGATACATGTAAGCATATACATAAGAGAGGTGATGAACATGGAAATGGAATACTTAATGCGTGTACTCATAGCTGGCATATGCGGCGTGTTGATCGGATATGAGCGCAAGAACCGAATGAAGGAAGCGGGGATACGTACACACTTTGTTGTTGCGGTGGGTGCAGCATTGATGATGATTGTATCTAAGTATGGCTTTCAGGATCAGGCAGGCTGGGCGAATCTCTCGCTTGACCCATCCAGGATTGCCGCACAGGTGGTCAGTGGGGTTGGCTTCATTGGAGCCGGGATGATCTTCACACAGCGCCACACGGTCCGGGGATTGACGACAGCGGCGGGAATCTGGGCGACTGCAGGAATGGGACTGGCTGTGGGTTCGGGATTGTATTGGACTGGGGCTGGGGTAACGCTGCTTATTGTAGTGGCACAGATGCTGCTGCATCGGCCGACACGCTGGTTGGTGTCCGCGAGAACAGAGACGCTGACCATTCGACTGCTAAAGGAAGGGGACACCCTCAAAACCGTTTTGGCTTTGCTTGGACAGGAGAAAATCTCGGTGGTTGGGTTCAAAACAGAACAGCAAATAAGCACAGACTCCGGGGAGGAGACTGTACTTGAATTCACTCTGCAACTGCCTGGATCATATAGGGCCGAGCAATTAATTGTTTTATTACAGGATGTGCCTCACGTTCGATCCGTTGATATGAGGTGAGCCCAGGCTATCGCTGGTTCGTTATGTCGCGCAATGCCGAGCTATCACGACAATCGATTACTGACCGCCTTCAACGACGGTCTCCGGCCGGGAAACGGGCTTGCCTTCAAGAACACACTGAATGGCATGTGCGACACCATGCTCCACATTGGTCAAAGAGATAGCCTTGGCAAGCGCCTTAATCTCCGGTTCAGCATTGCCCATGGCAATACCGAGTCCTGCCATTTTCAGCATGGATACATCGTTGAAGTTATCACCAATGGCTGCTGTATCTTCCATGGAAATGTTCAGATGAGCTGCCAGTTTGCTTAAGGCGTTACCTTTGGATACATCAGGATGCTGCATTTCAAAGTTGTGTTCAGAGGACACCACCATGGCTACATCGGAGCGAGAAGCAAAGTATTCGCGTCCCTGCTGCAATTGAGCCGGATCCATTGAAAAGGCCATAATATTGTAAATGTAAGCTTCGGAAGGGATTTCCTGATGGGAGTTTACGCGGTGATAGTCTTTCTTGTCATAGTGCTTCTTAACAGCTCGAATAAGGCGTTCAATATCCTCCCCAGGACTCGAACCCAGGATGCGATCCATCTCAGCGAGCATCGCCTCGTGGCTGCTTATAGGAGCGTAAATACCCTGTTGTGTGGAGGCCTCGTAGTAGCAATGATGATCTTCCAGCCACTGCATGACGGATGCGGCCGTTTCACGCTCAAGTGGAAGATGGAATAGGCGTTCACCGTTGGCATCGTGGATGGTAGCTCCGTTGGAGCCGATGACTGGTGTGTTAATTCCGCCTTCGCTGCTTATAGTTAATACGTCGGAATAGACCCGACCTGTAGCAATCGTAATCTTCAATCCTTCTTGTTGCGCCTTATGGATTGCAGCTGCGTTTTCCGGGCTGATCTGACTATCTCTGTTCAATAGGGTTCCATCTAAATCGGTAGCAAATAATTTCATATGTTACAACTCCTTTTCAATTGTAGGTTCAGGAATGAGAATCTCGACTTGTTGCTCGGCTAGAAAAGTCCGCCAATCTTGGGAAGGCCATTGATCTGTAATTAACATATCAACGAGTGACCAGTCCGCAAAACGATAACCATAACGCTTATCAAACTTGGAATGGTCAGCGAGTACAATAACCTGTTTTGCAGCCTGCATCATTTTGTGCTTGATCTTTCCTTCTTCTTCAGAGGCACTGAAGCCATCCATCGTAATTCCGCCAATGCCGATAAAGGCTTTGTCTACATAATAATGGGAAAGAGTTTCAATCACTGAAGTACCATAGACATAACGTTGCTCCTTATCGACTTTGCCGCCCAGCAAACGAATCTCGACAGCAGTATGATTGGAGAGAAGATCAGCCGAATAAATGGAATTGGTGATGACAGTACAGGACTTGCCATTTAGATTTTCGGCACAAGTCTGCACTGTAGTGGAAGAATCCAGAATAATGTGTTCGCCTTGGCGGACGATAGCAGCGGCTAGCTTGCCAATAGCTCTTTTTTCATTGGAAATGTGGAGCAAACGATCTTTATAGGATCGGTGCTCGTCTGGTGGAACGGGGAGAATTGCACCGCCGCGCGTTCGGATAATGGCATCCTGTTCTTCGAGTTTGATCAGATCCCTTCGTGCTGTGTCCCGGGAAACGTCAAAGAGGGATACAATATCATCAGCTGAGATGCGATTGTGTTTACGCAAATGTTCAATAATCAGCTGCATTCGTTCTTCCTGAAACAAACGTGCCGCCTCCTTATACGTAGCTGACCGTGTATATAACTGATAGGTTAATTATAAGTACTAATAATGATATTTGCAATATTATAAGTGAATGTAAGTGTATTTAAGTTTTTTGATATTAATTTAACAAAATGCGAAGATTACGATGATAAATTTGTGAAAGACATTTCAGGCGTGAGCAACGCTCTTGACCTCATGGAGAAGGGGAAAAGGAGTGCATAAAAAAAGTTTGAAAAAAAGTGTTGCACATTTAAGTTGGCCTATGATATACTCATTCTTGTCGCCAAGAAAGACAACTTGTTTACAAGGCCCGTTGGTCAAGGGGTTAAGACACCTCCCTTTCACGGAGGTAACAGGGGTTCGAATCCCCTACGGGTCATTATCTTCACCACCTCAGGGATGTACAATCCTGATGAGGAATCCTCAAAAAGTCATAGCTCCTATACAAAAGAGTTACGCATGGCACACACACATTCGGTGAAGTTACAGCAAGAGCCATTAGCTCAGTTGGTAGAGCACCTGACTTTTAATCAGGGTGTCGAAGGTTCGAGCCCTTCATGGCTCACCATTTTTACAATTGAATATGCGGTCGTGGTGGAATGGCAGACACGCTATCTTGAGGGGGTAGTGGGTGTATACCCGTGGAGGTTCGAGTCCTCTCGACCGCATCACAGTAACAAACGTTATAAGATAGACTCTCATGATTATTCATGGGAGTCTATCTTTGTGTTATGAGAAATACCAGAACGTATTCCTGGGATTAAAAGGCTGAGGATTCAGGAAGGTTGTGGTATAATTTAGGTACATGTATTGATTATTACGGTTGGAAGGCGGTTCTGTATGCAGTCGATCTATGAGCGAATTGAACACCTGATTGCCGAACGAGGAATGACCAAGAAGGCTTTCTGCCAACAGCTGAAGATCAGCACGGGCAATCTGGGTGACTGGAAACGCGGTAAATCTATTCCGAGTACGAATAAACTAATTGAGATTGCTTCGTTTTTTGATGTGAGCCTTGATTGGCTCATGATTGGGCGTCCATCCAAGGAGGCGATGGTACGGGAAAAACGGGAGGATTATTTTTTTGACGTGTTGCGGCAATTGAATTGCCAAGAAAGCGAATTATCGACTGTGGAACAGTCTTTTATCAGTGAATATATTGAATTTACCCGTTATCGCAAATCCAAGGAAAGCAGAGATTCAGGCGACTTTCGTTACAAGGGAGAAGATAAGCCCAAAGGAGACGATCTGTTGTAGTACAAGTTAGTGGAAGCTACGACTTGACTGGATTATCTGCGTATATAAAAAAACCTCTGAACACTTCCGAAACCCGTCGGAGAGTGGTCCAGAGGTTTTTTTCTTTGAAACTCGTTGCAACATGAACATGCGATTCCGAAAGTTGTTAGTCTGATAGACGTGTAGCCTTCACTTGCGGAATGTGAGGCTAGGTTTACCCAAAAGATCGGAGCGAAGGGTGTTCCAGATCTGAAGGCATTGCTCCTGAAGTTCCCAAGCAGCCATTCCGAGCAAACGAACACCAATCCCGCCTGTAGCGAGCAAACTAGCCCCGGCAAGCATGCGACCATCTGGGGGAAGGATGGACCGTACGGACTCCAACTGTGCTGCGCCCAATCCGGGGGCAATCATCCATAAAGCTGCAGTATGGGTATAGTTTAACAACGCTGCGGATGATTTTGGATCGTCCGACTCTGGTTCGAGTCCGAAGCGATCCCATACGGCCAATTGCTTCCCTTGCCAGATTTCTGTCAGACTGCGATATCGCTTGAACTGAAAGACTTCTCCCCGATGAATCCGTCCAGCGGACCAGATATCAGCATACGCAAGTATTGCTTGTTCACCCAGCTCAAAGGTCGTGGTGAGTGATGATGAGCTGCCTTTAAACGGGATAACGCATTCAGGGAAGTACTCCAGCACCGCTCCTTGCTCCAGTCGAAAGTGATGGTTCACAGATGACGGAACAGTAGGTGTTGGATGAAGCCTCGTGGCTGATGTACTGCTTAGCATTAAGTGAGTGTTCTGGCCCAATTGCCATTCGGATCGATAATGATCACCGTTCAGCACGCCTGGAGAGACGTCTGAGGTGTATACACATAATTCATCTCCGCCACCCGGAGGTCGAAAGGATCGACTGAACCGCAGAGGGGCGCTATAATACCGATCGGTCATGACGGTGCGCCCGCCTTGGAGGGCGAAAGTGGCCCGAAGCTCGCTGCGGCGTATCACGGCCTCTCCGGTACTGCGGTTCGGTCCATGTTCAACTCCATGTGAAGAGGAAGAAGGATTAGTGGCTGTGAGTCGTTCCGTGCTCATGAGTGTGGGTATGCAGATGCGCAGCGGAAGCATCGTCATCCATATATTGATGTTCAAGCCAATGGACGATTTCGGATACCCCTTCACCACTCATCAGGTTCGACATCACATAAGGCCGTCCTTCGCGTACCCGTTCAGTATCATCCTTCATCACTTGCAGACTTGCGCCAACATAAGGGGCGAGGTCGGTCTTATTAATCAGTAGCAGGTCAGAACGTGTAATACCTGGACCGCCTTTGCGAGGCAGTTTTTCCCCTTGAGCCACATCAATAATGTAAATGAATACGTCCGCCAGTTCAGGGCTGAATGCAGCAGAGAGATTGTCGCCGCCGCTTTCGATAAAGATCAGTTGCAAGTCCGGGAAGCGTTCAATCAACTCATCAACGGCTTCAAAATTCATTGAAGCATCCTCGCGAATAGCTGTATGTGGGCATCCTCCTGTTTCTACACCGATAATACGTTCCGGCGCGAGCGCATTCTGACGCAGCAAAATCTCGGCATCTTCCTTTGTGTAAATATCATTGGTAATAACGGCCAGGCTGTAGCGTGTACGCAGTGCCTTGGACAGCTTCTCTACTAGGGCCGTTTTTCCTGAACCTACCGGCCCACCGATTCCGATTCGCATCGGGCGACTCCGATCAAATACCTTACGTTCCCATTCCGCATGATGCGTATGATTAGCTCCTCCACACATAACAAATTCCTCCTTGGTTTTGAATTATTGTAGTTAGGACATAAACAGACGGGCTGGCAGGCTCTCGTGCCGCATAGCATAGATTTCCTGGGCAATACCGAAGCTGTGCATGTCTTCCGGGTCGTTATCCCGAATTTGAGACCATTCAGAATCAATATCATTCAAAAGTTTTTGGATAAGCATCTGTGCTTCGGTTTGCCCGATGGGCAGAAGACGCAGAGCGCTATTTACATAAGCATTAACTGAGGTGTACAGATGTCCGGTGACGGCTTCGTCCAGTCCAATTTCCAGCTGATAATTGATGTAGCCGTGAATGGTTGTAATGCCGCAAAATGCACCGTGTTCCTGTACGGCTTCATCGATTAGAGAAAAGTCCATCCACGGATATAGTGATCTCGCGAGTTTGAGTAATCGCTTACCCATCTTGTGCCCACTTTCCCGTAGTTCCCTGGGGGTTCGCTGGGCGTGTACACGTTTGTCGTAAAGGGCTAGAAGGGCTGCATCCTGTTGCTCAATGGCTTGGTAGACACCCTTGATGGCAAGACCATCGAGCCGTACGAGGCTGGAATGAAGCTGGCCGCGAATGAATTGTTCAAGCTGGGCGGTGGTCCGTATTCTACCGTCATGAGTGTATGCCTCCAGACCGAACGAGTGGGAGAACCCGCCAATGGGCAAGGCCGAATCCAGTAGTTGAACATAACGGAGTAACTTCGTGCCGCTGTGCATCATCATGCGTGTCCCCCTTTGTCAAAACATGAAATAGCGTTGTGCCATCGGTAATTCGTCTGCGGGCTCACAGGTGAGAAGCTCGCCATCAGCCCGTACCTCATAGGTTTCGGGATCAACTTCAATGACGGGTGTGACATCGTTATGGATCATATCCTTTTTGCTCACTGATCGGCAGCCTTTGACGGGTTCCACGCGCTTGTTCAAACCTAGCTCCTCCTTGATTCCTGCATCTGCTGCGGCTTGGGAGACAAAAGTGATCGACCCTTTGGCAAGTGCACCGCCGTAAGCACCGAACATCGGTCTGCCAAATACGGGCTGCGGCGTAGGGATCGATGCGTTGGGGTCACCCATCTGGGCGAAAGTGATCATACCGCCCTTGATAACCATCTCAGGTTTAACACCAAAATAAGCTGGTTTCCAAACGATCAGGTCTGCCAACTTGCCAACCTCCACGGAACCGACGAGATGGCCTATGCCGTGAGCGATAGCTGGATTGATCGTATATTTGGCGACATACCTTTTGATCCGATCATTATCGGACGGGGAGCCTGAGGTCAGTTCAAGTTTGCCTCGCTGCTTTTTCATCTTGTCGGCAGTTTGCCAGGTGCGAATAATGACTTCGCCAACCCGGCCCATTGCTTGCGAATCGGAACTGATGATGCTGAATACACCAAGATCATGCAAAATGTCTTCGGCCGCGATCGTTTCGGGACGAATACGTGAATCAGCAAAAGCAACGTCTTCAGGGATAGACGGGTCCAGATGGTGACAAACCATCAGCATATCAAGATGTTCTTCTACGGTATTGCGTGTGTAAGGACGTGTTGGGTTGGTCGAAGAGGGGATGACGTAAGACTCTCCGGCAGCGCGAATAATATCCGGCGCGTGTCCGCCGCCAGCACCTTCTGTATGGTAGGTGTGGATTGTGCGTCCGTTAATGGCCGCCAGTGTATTTTCGAGAAATCCGGTCTCGTTCAGCGTATCGGTATGAATGGCTACTTGAACATCATGTTCTCCGGCTGCGGTCAGACAGGCATCGATAGCGCTTGGCGTTGTGCCCCAATCTTCATGCAGCTTCAGTCCAATGACACCGGCTTCAATCTGTTCAATTAATGGAGCGGTGCTGGAACTATTGCCTTTACCTAGATAACCGATATTCATGGGAAATGCCTCTGCGGACTCCAGCATCCGGTGAATGTGCCAGGCTCCGGGTGTACAGGTGGTGGCTTTGGTGCCAGTTGCAGGTCCTGTACCGCCGCCGATCATGGTTGTTACTCCTGAAGATAATGCCGTTTGAATCTGTTGTGGACAAATAAAATGAATATGGGTATCAATGCCTCCAGCGGTCACAATCATGCCTTCTCCGGCAATGATTTCGGTCGATGCGCCAATAACCAGCGCGGGATCGACTCCATCCATCGTATCCGGGTTGCCGGATTTGCCGATTGCGCAGATGAGGCCATCGCGAATACCGATGTCCGCTTTGACAATCCCCCAATGATCGATGATGACGGCGTTGGTAATGACGGTATCAGGTGTGCCATCACTGCGAAGGGCAGATGTGGACTGACCCATCCCGTCACGAATAACCTTACCGCCACCGAATTTGCTTTCATCCCCATAGACAGCGTAATCATGCTCAATCTCCGCCCATAGTTCCGTATCCGCCAATCTGACGGCATCCCCGGTTGTAGGCCCGAACATGGACGCGTATTGTTCGCGGCTCATTCGTTTCATAAAGGGTCCCCTCCGTCCTGCATAGGGGGTGCAAATGTCTTCAGAAATGTTTCTAGTTTCTGTGGATCAGGTGGCTGATCTGCCGATCCTTCGGTTAATCCGTTAAATCCATAAATCTGACGTTTGCCACCGAATGTGGTGAGTTCGACTGGTTTTTCTTCACCAGGTTCAAAACGAACAGCGGTGCCTGCCGGAATATGCAGACGGTGCCCAAAAGCGGAAAGGCGATCAAAGTCCAGCGCAGCATTGACTTCATAGAAGTGAACGTGAGAACCGACCTGAACGGGACGGTCGCCGCGGTTTAGTACAATCAGACGCACGGTTAAGCGATCGGGATGACAGACGATCTCATCATCCTGTTTTAAGCGATATTCACCTGGGATCATGGAGTTCTCCTGCCTTTCTCAGCGTATAGGTTCGTGGACAGTGACCAGTTTTGTTCCGTCAGGAAAAGTGGCTTCCACCTGTACCTCAGGAATCATATCGGATACACCTTCCATGCAGTCTTCGCGTGTCAGGATCGTGCCGCCGTATCTCATCAACTCTGCAACACTCATCCCATCGCGTGCACGTTCCATGAGTTCGGAGGTCAACAATGCGATAGCTTCAGGAACATTCAGTTTAAGTCCACGTCCTCTGCGTTCGCGGGCGAGGTTAGCAGCCACGGTAATCAGGAGTTTTTCTTTTTCCTGCTCAGTCCAGTGCAAGGTAATCCGACCTTTCCCTTAGATAGTCTATGTCGTCATGGATCATGTTATATGTTAAATATACTCACACAGGGTGGACCCTTTGTCAATATGGTTCCAATTATATTAGCAGTATGCATGAAATGAGTATGCATAAAATAAAATTGTGTAAGCATTATTGACACGGTGAGTGTGACCCTCCATAATTTGGATCAACGAACATTTCGGACATTTATGACCTTAATGTTCGTCAATAGACTAAAAAAAGGGAGTGTAGGCTATTGAAGAAGAGGACGGTCAAGTTATGGAGTGTTTTGCTCGGTGCAGTCATTGCGTTGACAGGATGTGTGGAGGGTGGAACGCCACCGGAGGCATCGGGCTCCAGTGGGGCGGGAGAATCAACTTCGTCCGGAGAACCGATTAAGGTAGGTGTTCTTCACTCCCTAAGTGGAACGATGGCAATCAGTGAAGTGTCGGTTAAGGATGCGGAGATGCTTGCCATTGAAGAGATCAATGCAGCGGGCGGAGTTCTGGGTAAACAGATCGAGCCTGTGGTCGAGGACGGTGCTTCCGATTGGCCTACATTTGCGGAGAAGGCTGGAAAGTTGCTGCAGCAGGATAAAGTAGCCGCTGTATTCGGTGGATGGACCTCTGCGAGTAGGAAAGCGATGCTGCCAGTGTTTGAACAGAACAAGGGTCTGTTGTTTTACCCGGTGCAATATGAAGGATTGGAATCGTCCCCCAACATTTTTTATACAGGAGCCACAACGAATCAGCAGATCGTTCCATCCGTAACCTGGTTGCTGGAGAACAGGGGCAAGAAGTTTTATCTGCTTGGTTCCGATTATGTTTTCCCAAAAACGGCCAATCAGGTCATCAAAGCTCAGCTTGCAGCTGAGGGTGGCGAAGTCGTAGGCGAAGAATATACACCGCTGGGACATACGGATTACAGTACGATTATCAGCAAAATCAAGGCTGCCAAGCCGGATATTGTATACAACACGCTGAATGGAGACAGCAATGTCGCCTTTTTCAAACAATTAAAGGATGCCGGGATCTCTTCGGAACAGTTGACAACTCTGTCAGTGAGTGTGGCGGAGGAAGAAATTCGGGGGATTGGTGCGGATGTGCTGAAAGGGCATTTGGCTTCGTGGAACTATTATCAAACGACAGATACACCTGAAAATAAAACATTTGTAGAGAAATATAAAGAAAAATATGGAGCTGACCGGGTGACGGCCGATCCGATTGAAGCGGGATATGTGGCCGTTTATCTGTGGAAAGCAGCCGTGGAAAAAGCCGGATCAACTGATGTTGAAAAAGTGAAGGAGGCAGCCAAAGGTCTGGAATTCGATGCGCCGGAAGGAAAAGTGACGGTGGATGGAGAGAACCAGCATATCTACAAAACGGTGCGGATTGGTGAAGTGCAGGAAGATGGACAGTTCAAGGAATTGTGGAACTCCGGAGCACCCGTCAAACCTGATCCGTATCTGAAAACGTACGATTGGGGCGCTTCCCTTAGTACCAAATAGCATGGGCATCTCACGTCAGAACTGCTGAATAACAGACGAGGGTGAGACAACACACCCTCTTACAACATCACGGTAAAGCGTTGATGCGAAACGTAAATTGATGTCTTGTATAAAATTTCAGATGTTCACAGCATGAGGAGGGAAAGGCGATGGATATGTTTGTCCTGCAAATGTTCAATGGGTTAAGCATCAGCTCCATCTTGCTGCTGATTGCATTGGGACTCGCGGTTACATTTGGATTGATGAATGTCATTAACATGGCTCATGGTGAATTGATCATGATCGGCGCTTACGCTACATATGTGACGCAAAACCTGTTCATTTCGTATGCTCCGCAAGCGTGGTTCGATGTCTACTTTATTGTGGCTCTGCCTATCGCCTTTGGTGCGGCGGCTCTTATAGGCTGGTTGCTGGAAGTGGTGCTGATCAGGCATCTGTATGGGAGGCCGCTCGACAGTCTGCTTGCTACATGGGGCGTAGGTATGATGCTGCAACAATTGGCCCGAACGATATTTGGGGCGCCAAATGTAGGGGTATCCAGTCCGGCTTGGCTCAACGGAGGTCTGACCATCGCGGACGGTATTGTGTTTCCGTATAAACGTCTTTTCATTATCGCGCTGGTTTCTGTTGTACTGCTGTGCATGTATCTGTACATCTATCGGACTTCTTCCGGGAGACGGATGAGGGCCGTGATGCAAAATCGAAGCATGGCGGGCTGTCTCGGGATTTCCACCAGACGGGTGGATGGCATGACCTTTGCGATTGGTTCGGGCATTGCCGGCATCGCTGGATGTGCATTGACACTCATTGGCCCGATTGGCCCTTCGCTGGGGACGTATTATATCGTAGATGCGTTCATGGTGGTTGTACTGGGCGGTGTGGGGAAACTGGTGGGAACCGTGTGTGGTGCGCTTGGAATTGGCATGTTCAATACGTTATTTGAAACGTATACCTCAGCCTCTATCGGTAAGGTGCTGGTATTTGTCTGTATAGTAGCTTTTCTGCAATGGAAGCCGCGTGGGCTCGTTGCCATACGGACTCGGAGTCTGGATTAATGCGAAGAAGGGGGTTATATGATGTCGGCACTTCTCAAGACGGGTAGTCTGAAAATGAAGATCATCTGGGCGGTTGTCCTGATCATGATGTGTCTGGCTCCACTCATTTCCACGGAATTCCGGCTTAGTCTATTGGCGAAATTCCTGGCACTGGCCATTCTGGCGATCGGTCTGGATTTGATCTGGGGATATGGAGGGGTGCTTAGTCTGGGCCATGGTGTATTCTTCGGACTTGGTGGGTACGCCATGGCGATGTATCTGAAGCTGCAAGCCAGCGGTACAACACTTCCAGACTTTATGGGATGGAGTGGTCTTAGTGGTCTGCCGTGGTTCTGGGAGCCGTTCAGGTCATTCCCAGTGGCGCTATTGCTGGGCATTGCCCTTCCGGCATTGCTGGCCTTTGCCCTGGGGTGGTTCACGTTCCGTAACCGGATCACCGGTGTGTATTTTACAATCCTGACCCAAGCGTTAGTCCTCATTACCGTAACGTTATTTGTGGGCAAACAGGAATGGACGGGAGGGACCAATGGTATAACGGGATATAACGCGATCTTTGGTTTTACCCTTCATTCGGCAGGGACAACGATTGCTCTCTACTATATAACGCTTGCCGTTCTGGTGCTCGCCTACCTGCTTTGTCGCCGGGTTGTGAACAGCAGGTTTGGTCAGGTGCTTGAAGCTGCGCGGGATGGGGAGAATCGGGTTCGCTTTCTTGGCTATGACCCGGCAGGGTTCAAGACGCTGGCTTTCGCCCTTTCCGGAGCGTTGGCGGGAGTCGCAGGTATGTTATTTGTGCTCCAGGTAGGGATCATCTCACCTTCCATGATGGGGATCGTGCCATCAATTGAAATGGTATTATGGGTTGCCTTGGGCGGGCGTGGGACGCTGATTGGTGCGGTAATCGGAGCTGTGGTACTGAACGCAGCCAAAACGGGCATCAGTGAAGCTTATCCGGAAGGTTGGTTGTTTGTCATTGGTGGGCTCTTTGTAACAGTGGTCTTGTTCATGCCGAATGGACTTGTTGGTGTATATCGTCATGTGGTGCGCTTGCTGAAACGGAGAGGAGAGGTTGTGCATGTTCCAGTCAATCAGGAAAAACCAAAAGTCTACTGACGTTCCGGTAGTTCTAGTCGCCGAGGAAATTACGGTGGCATTTGGCGGTTTTGTTGCGGTCAAAGGTATGAATCTGAAGCTGCATGAACATGATCTGCATTTTCTGATCGGCCCCAATGGTGCGGGGAAAACAACGATGCTGGATGTGATTTGCGGCAAAACAAAGCCCTTGTCCGGTACAGTGCAGATGGCGGATGGTACGGATCTGACACGTCTGAAGGAGCACCAGATTGTTCGAAAAGGGGTAGGGCGCAAGTTCCAGGCTCCATCGATCTTTGCTGGTCTGACCGTGCAGGAGAACCTGACGCTGGCTGCGGAGACTCGTCGTTCTCCTTTACAGGCTCTGGGTATTCAACGGTATTCAAAAATAAGTCCGGCAATGGAGCGGATTACGCTCCAGATTGGTCTGCAGGATCGTGTGGACGCACGTGCAGGTGCTCTATCACATGGGGAAAAGCAGTGGCTTGAGATTGGCATGCTGCTGCTGCAGGAACCCCGTGTATTGCTGCTGGATGAACCGGCAGCGGGGATGACGGACGAAGAAACACACAAGACGGGTCGCCTACTGCAGGAGATTGCGCGAGAAAGGTCTGTTGTGGTAGTGGAGCATGATATGGAATTCGTCCGCGAGTATGCAGCCAAAGTGACGGTGATGCATGAAGGCAAACTTCTTAAGGAAGGTACGATGGCGGAAGTGCAGGAAGATCCGAGAGTGGCTGAAGTGTACCTGGGCAAAAGGAGGGATGACCGTGCTGTCGCTGCAACGAATTGAGTCCGGCTATGGGGAAAGTAATGTGCTGCGCGGTGTGAATCTGGATGTCGAGCCAGGTCAGGTAGTATGTCTGATGGGACGTAATGGTGTGGGGAAAACCACCTTGATGAAGACGTTGATGGGGCTTCTTAAAACGCGCAAGGGAAGTATTCAGTGGAAAGGTCAGGAATTATCCACCCACGATCCGGCCAAACGGGCCAGGTCGGGGATTGGATATGTGCCGCAGGGGCGGGAAATATTCCCGCAGCTTACGGTAAAAGAAAATCTGTTGCTGGGTCTGGAGACGAGTGCTGCAGGGGTGAAGACGTTCCCAGAGGATGTGCTAGCGATGTTTCCGGTGCTTGCCACGATGTATGGGCGGCAGGGTGGTGATTTGAGTGGTGGGCAGCAACAGCAGTTGGCATTTGCCCGCGCGCTGGCTTCTCGGCCTGGATTATTGCTTCTGGATGAACCGACAGAAGGTATTCAGCCTTCCATCGTAGAGGACATCCGGCAGGTTATTTTGCAAATTAAGGCAAAGGGTGAGATCTCCATCTTGCTGGTGGAGCAAAGCATTGATTTTGTACGCGGTGCTGCAGATTATATCTATGTAATGGACAAAGGGGTAATTGCACTGCAAGGAGCACCGCGAGAGCTGGATATGTCGCAGTTTGAGCACCATCTGTCTGTGTAGCTAAGGTTCATGGCGTAGGAAGAGTTCAGGAGCGCTTGTCCAGAATGTTGGAGTACTTCGGATATAGTCTTCGGATGCAATCCGGGCAGATATCATGAGTGAATTCGGCATGGGTGTGCTTCTCCAAATAACTTTCAACAGAGTTCCAGCTGTCCTGTTCATCCTTAATCTGTTTGCAGACAGCGCAGATGGGAAGCAGTCCACGCAAAGTGCGCACTTCAGACAGAGCCTTCTTCAATTGGCGTTCTGTCTGTTTCTGTTCGGTAACATCCGTGTGTGCAATCAGTGCAAGATCAGACAGCAGGGATGGGTCGGCCTGAATCAATGGGGTGAGTTCCATACGGAACCATCGCTGTTCGCTGTGAGCAGTTTGAACGGAGATATCGTATGTATAACTGTCTTTAAAAGGTGCAGTGATACTTTTCAACTCCTGAACAATCTTCGCATTTTTTGCTTTCTCCTCGCGTAATGTCCACCCCTCTACAAGATGAAGGTAATGAGGCGGTTCAGGTGCTGTTCTGGAGGGGCTTGTTACGCTCTGTTTGGGAAGCAGTTGCCCAAGTCCATGTTGCCAAGCGGTGTTGCAGCTTCGAATGATCCAGTTGTGATCGACGATGATAAGTTGGTGTTGAATGGACTGGAACGATAATCTCTCCAGATCGGATATTAAGTATCTCATGAAATGAGCTCCTCCTTGGCAGAAATCTTATCTTAAATCATCTGGAATTTCCAAGATGTCTGCGACCTGGTTCCTGAACCGGGTTGCTTTGCGGGTACCGTGAATGAGATTGGACAGACGATATGGCGGAATGCCATACTGTTCACAAAATGTCTTTTGGTCGACCTGGAGTTCGGTTAGTCGTCGTTTAATGGCCCATCCGAAAGGAGTCACAGGTTTCTTTTTGTTCAAAAGGGTTCACCCCTCGTTGGAATGTAGTGTTCAGCTGGTTATTCTTGGTGTAAAATATATAGATATGCGAGCTGTATGTTTTATTATATACGCATTTGCGTCATCTAACAATTAAAAAAGACGGAAATAAGTGTATTTTAATGTGTTAAATGGCGTAAATGCGTTAAATAGACAAAATAAATGACATAAAAAACACGCCAGCAATGAGGTTGCGGCGTGTTTTTTTATATTTTACTGTGTGAGGAGGTGGGTTGTGTGAAGAAAAAGGGGATGGGAATTAGGCTCTGTATGCGTGAAGCCCTGCTCCAAGCATGTGAAAGCTTGGAAACAACGTTTTCATGGACAATGAGGTCGGTTGTACCGGTCCATCCGCAGCGGAGGCGCTGACGGTATGCCATTCATGCTCCAGGTCTGCGGCCAGGCGAACCAGCAGGTCCTGGGTTGTATCGGTGTTAAGGGGAATCACTTTGGAGGCTTCGGTTATGCAGGCACTCATGGCTGAATGCAGATAACCAAGGACTGCCTCCTCGACAGGGATTTCGAGGTGGTGGTTAATCCAGGCGTGAACAGTGGGGAGACAGCCAACAGATTCATACTTAGCCAGCGTTTGTTCGAGATGGCTAAAATCAATCCAGGGGTGTAGTGCGCGAGCTAGCTTAATTAGTCGTTTGCCCATAATGGAGGCATGTTCTCTAAGATTGACTGGGGTGCGCTGGACGTGAACGAGTTTGTCGATGAGGGCTGTACGCCATGCGTCCTTGTGATCTGCGGCGGTGTATATGCCTTTAATCGCCATACCTTCCAGACGCACGATGCTGGGATGCAATTGACAGCGCATGAATGATTCGAGATCTTCAACACTACGAATGGTACCTTCAGCGATATGGACATCCATACCGAAGGAATGGGTGAACCCTCCGACCTGGATAGAGGAATCAAGCAGTTTGACATAATCGAGCAGCTTATTCCCACGGTTCACAATCTTTCGCCTCCTACGTTCGTTAAATGTTATGTTAAATGTTATGTTAAATAACATTTATACTCCTTTTTGGTTCGCTTTATGTTTGTAAATCCGAATTATATGATATATATATTCACATAAATATCCGGTTTTTGTCAATAGTTTCTTTTTTTTTTTGAATATTAAATCTATTTAGTGTTATTTTATATAACTCTATGAGTTACTTTATACTAAGAGGATGTGAAGGATGGTAATACAAATAAAGTAGAGTGATCGGCCTAATCGGGTATACAAACGAGATTAAATTTAATCATATGTACTTCGTAGGAGAAAATGACGAGATTATACGATTTATGGAAGGAAAAGCGCAGTTAAAATGATATTAAGAAAAATGCTTTACTTTTAAACATGAACCGGGTATAATCAATTTTGTTGCCGATTATTTACGAC
>NZ_LGRP01000005.1:61569-99581 GCF_001636635.1 Paenibacillus sp. O199 | reverse complement strand
GTGGAGGTTCGAGTCCTCTCGACCGCATCATAAGAACGATAAAGAAGAAGCTTCCCGTATGGGAAGCTTCTTTTTTTTGTTTTATTTACAGTACAGATGGGCCAGACAAAAAAAGGTCACCCGATTCCCCTGAATGCATGCTCATTCTGTCTGCTGGGGTCGGATGGCCTTTACTTGTTATTTAAGCAATTCTTTGATGTCCGCTTCAATTTTATCAGGTGTTGTTTTGGGAGCATACCGTTTCAGAACACGTCCGTTCTGATCCACAAGGAATTTGGTGAAGTTCCATTTGATGGCTTTGGAGCCGAGTACGCCTGGTGCTTCTTTGGTAAGGTGCTGGAATAGAGGGTGAGCGCTTGAACCATTCACATCGATCTTCTCAAACATCGGGAAGCTAACACCATAGTTCATCTGGCAGAACTCGGCAATATCATCAGAAGAGCCTTTTTCCTGTGCAAACTGGTTGCTTGGAAAACCAAGAACTTCGAATGGGGAGTCTTTAAACTTATCCTGAAGCTCTTGCAGACCTTTGAATTGAGGTGTGAGGCCGCATTGGCTTGCTGTATTCACGATAAGCAGTACTTTGTCACGATAGTTGGACATTTCAACTTCCTGACCGCGAAGGGTGTTTACTTTGTAGTCGTAGACTGACATGAAAATCGCCTCCATTTCATATTCTTCTTTCTTCTATTATATTGATTACAATTAAATAATGCAAAATTAATATTGCTTTTTTAACTCAATTTGAAGCTGTCGTGTATGATCTGTGACTGATTTGCTACCTGAATTTCGCTAAAGAGAGAATTAGAGAGCTTTGATGAGATGGGTAGAGAATGGATACGTTGTAAGCGCTATTATTGAAGTGTAATGGCAAAAATCCGTCGATTCGGTGATCTGCGCAGACTTTACACCAATATGGCACGGGTGTATGATTCATATCGTAATTCCAATTTAAATTAAATTTTACATGAAAAACGAAACAAACGATAATATCGCTCTGATTAATGATTATAAAAGAACGATGTTTTAATCGCTGAGTTTCCATTCATTCATGGGTGGGAAACGGGGGAACCAACAGGATGAACTGTCCAGGACAGTAGGCATCCATGGGGTGAATTTTCCGGTGACAGCCGGAAATAGGGCGACTCTCGCGCCCGAATCCGTCAGCTAACCTCGTAAGCGTTAAAGGGAGAGGCAACAAGCCGTACGCTGGTTCATAGTGTCTTTTTGCTATGGATTATTGAAGAAGCGTCCGGGAGGCCTTGGTCCCCCACGCTTCTTTTTTGTTGTCTTTTCACGCCAAGGGAGGAACGAATGATGGATAAAGAGATGATCTTAGTGACTGCTCCAAATGAAGCAGGACGTAAATTTATCAAATTGCTGATGTACAAAAAAATGCCGTTTGCCGTTCTGACCAACAGTGCAGGGGAAGAGCGCAGGCTCCGGAGAATCGGTGTGGAGCATGTCATTCGCATGAACACAGCTGCTGCTCAGAAATGGTTTTTGCCGCAAGGTAGTGTCGGCAATGTTTTTATTTTTGAAAATAGCCTAAACCTGACCTGTCGATATTTGCAGATCTGCCGCTCCTGGACATCCAAGTCCCTGTGTGTCATTACGGAACAAAGCCACCCCAAAGGGATCTATCGGGGAATGGGAGCAGACCGTATTGTGTATTCCTTGAATGGGGAAGTTGGGTTTCTACTGAATGGCTAGTGGCTAGTACTATTCCTGTGATTGATCCAGTGTCAGCTGCCTGTTATAATTGAAATCATAAATAAACGGAAACTTGAGGAGACTCATGCATGTTGGTGGGTCTTCTTTTTTATGGTTTGGGAAATAGGGATATGGATTTCCTGTGGCTAACGAGGAGGAATAGGCGTGCCGGATGTACGTGGAATACAATGGTTGTTCTTTGATGTGGGGGATACGCTCGTGGACGAATGGGAGCCGGTAGATGATATTATCGGTCAGTTCGTTCGTGAAGCTTGTGCGCTTGGTTATCAGGTGGAGATGCAGACGGTGCGAGATATATTTGCCGCCTCCTACCGAAATTACGAGCAATGGCCGATGAAATTGGCTATTCGTACCCTTATCAGCGATGAGGGGCACCGGGAACAGATACAGGAGAAGCTGAAGTTCCGCAAAGAGCTTGAGCGCCCTTTTGCGTCAGCCGACGCTGTTCTCCAGACGTTGTCGCAACACTATAAGATTGGTATCATTGCCAATCAGAGTCCGGGGACGGAAAATCGGCTGGATAGCTACGGCTTGCGCAAGTATGTGGATGTGCTGGCCTGTTCGGCTGAAGAAGGAGTGTCCAAGCCTGATCCTGAATTGTATGCTGTAGCGTTGAAACAGGCGGGGTGCAAACCTGAGGAAGCGGTCATGATCGGCGACAGGATTGATAATGATATTATTCCGGCTAAGAAGCTGGGTATGCACACGATCCGGATTTTGCAGGGTTATGGCAGATTCCAGCCGGAGCTTGCGGATGCTGAGCGTCCAGACTGGACTATTGAATCACTGGAGGAACTTCTTCCTTTGTTAATGGTAACTCAAAATTCAGACAACTAAATAAGAGCAGTATTTATGAACTATTCGGTATAATTAGGCTGCTGCTCTAACATATAAAAGGCTGATCGTCTCAAGGGGTACGTTACTTGAGTTGATCAGCCTTTTTGAGTTAGACAAAATACGGCGTAATTCCGTTTAACCTAGAACAACAGAATGGTCTGGATAATCAGATACACATTCAGGACAACGATAACTCCGGCAATGATCCAGGAGATGATTTTGAGCCACAGCTTGTTGGCAAAAGCCCCCATGCTTTTTTTGTCACTCGTAAACATTACCAGCGGAATGACGGCAAAGGGTAGCTGCAGAGACAGCACAACCTGGCTAAGAATCAACAGTTCTTCTGTTCCGTGCTCTCCAGCAATGGCTGTTACGATGACGGCCGGGATGATAGCGATCAGACGTGTAACCAGTCGACGAAGCCACGCTGGAATACGAATGTTCAGGAAGCCTTCCATTACAATCTGTCCGGACAACGTGCCGGTGAGTGTTGAGTTTTGGCCTGAAGCCAGCAGGGCTACACCGAACAGGATGCTAGCGATGGTGGTTCCCAGCAGAGGTGTCAACAGATGGTAAGCATCTGTAATTTCCGCCACCTGGGTCATACCCGCACTATGAAACACGGCAGCAGACACAATCAGGATGGCTGCATTAATGAACAGAGCTAGCGTTAAAGCGATGGTTGAATCCATGGTGGAATACAGAATCGCTTCTTTTTTTCCTTTTGGTGTCTGTTCAATCTGACGGGTCTGCACAATGGAAGAATGCAGATACAGATTATGGGGCATGACGGTTGCACCGATAATCCCGATGGCGATGTAGAGCATAGCCGGATTTTGCAAAATCTCGACATTCGGTACGAAACCATGCATGACGCCACCCATATCTGGTTTAGCGAGAAACAGGTCAATCCCGAAGCAGAGGGCGATGGTAGCCATCAGTACAATTACGAGGGATTCCAATGCGCGAAAGCCTTTATTTTGCAGCAAAAGAATGACCAGTACATCGACAGCGGTAATAATGACGCCGTATAACATGGGGATGTTAAACAGCAGCTTGAGCGCGATGGCTGAACCAATAACCTCGGCAAGGTCAGTGGCTGCAATCGCAAGCTCACACAAAATCCATAATACGATCACAACAGGCATGCTGAATCGTTCGCGGCAGGCTTGCGCCAAATCCCGTCCTGTGACAATCCCGAGCTTGCCAGCGAGAGACTGTAACACAACAGCCATTAAGTTCGAAATCAGAATAACGGACAATAACGTATAACCGAATTGTGAACCACCCGCAATATCCGTTGCCCAGTTCCCGGGATCCATATATCCAACGGCAACGAGGTAACCCGGTCCAACAAAAGCAAGGAACTTTTTCCACCAAGCAGCGTTCTGAGGCACCTTCATGGAGCTGTGGGCTTCCCCGAGAGATGGGGCCATGCCCGCAGCCAATGGCTCATTTGAAGGAGTGTTGAACGGATTTTTTTTACTCATAATATAATCACCCGACTTTGAAGTATTGATATTCTATATGAAGAGGAACGGTGTCATTCCTTTGATTAAATTGGAACATTGAAACCAAAATCTTAAAAGCGTAATTAAACGACTTCACATATGTCTAAACGTTTATGTTGATACTTACATTGTACTCCTTCAATTATTTTTGTCTAGTGCAACTTTTGTGTATGAGGACAAAAATTACCGGAGAGTGAATTGTGCCTTAGTATATTACCCAACCCTGGATAAATTACCTGTGTTCATCCCCAATGCATGAAAAAGATAAAGATGTAAAAGCTGAATAAGGAGCAACAACGTTTCAAAATGAGCCAGAAGTTTAAATTGAATTGTAGGCAACAAAAAACTTAAAGGTGAAGGAGAGATTCTTAATGGAAGCTTTATATACAGCAACAGCGACAGTTAAAGGTGGACGTACAGGTTCGGTGGCTTCTTCGGATGGCGTGCTCAAGCATGATCTGAAAATGCCAAAAGAACTTGGAGGCTCCGGTGGTGAAGGAACCAATCCTGAGCAGCTCTTTGCAGCGGGATACGGTGCATGTTATGAAAGTGCTCTTGCCAATGTGGCACGCAAAGCAGGCGTGAAATTGGAGAATGTGGTGGTCACAAGTAATGTATCCATCGGCAAAGATCCGGCAGATGATGGTTTCCAACTGTCTGTACGTTTGGATGTGAGCATGCCTGGCGTGGATCACAGTCAAGCAGAGGATCTTGCACGCAAGGCACATGATTTCTGTCCTTACTCCAAAGCAACACGCGGCAATATTGATGTGGTACTTAATGTAGTTTAAGACCTGACTCGTAGGAGTAAAGGGAACATATAGAGCAGGGTATCTTTGGATACCTGATGTTCGAGTACAAGACCCTGCCGGCCTTCGGCAGGGTTTTGTATTTTATAATACAGATGAGATGCAGGAGATTGCATGTTGAACAGCGTACTATTTTACATAATCTACTCTTGCTTGAAGTCATACATTCGAATAAGGGGGAACGACAATGAGTATTGAAGAGATGATAGAACGACGATTTGTATGTACCAAATGCAGGGGTACGGATTGCAATATTAAGGAAGTATCCATGTCAGGAGCAGGACTTAGCAAAATGTTTGATATTCAGCACAATCATTATCTCTTCGTCGCCTGTTCTTCCTGTGGATATGTAGAAGTATTCGATCCGGATGTGTTGAAAGGGAAAAAACAGGGTCAGGTGGGTACCATTCTTGATATTCTATTTGGTGGGTAAATGTGCGTGAGTTGACATCGAACTAAAATTTCTTTAATATGATTTAGTACTAAGAAGTGTCAATGCATGAACCAAATTTGAATTAACAGGTGATATCCATGTCTTATAGACCGCGTATTGCAAATTTAGAATTAGCTAGTGGCAACAAGGAAGACGGATTGTATGAATTTAAAATGAAATTGGTAGACGGTACACAATGCCGTGTATTCTACTCCCATTCCCCGGAATGGAAGCTGACCAATATCAGCCGTCTACAGAAAACACCTTGTCCGGTATGTCGCAAAGATTTCATTTGCAAATGCATGGACCAGTGGGCTGGTGACCTGCACCAACAGATGATCGACGACCAATGGATGGAAAAGGCAATTGCCGAGTAATTGCCAAAACAGATACGAGCGTGGGCATAGAGCCTGCGCTCTTTTTCTATTTTCCGTTATACTTAAATAAAATGTGAAAAAGCGACCGAGATGACTCAAAACGGGTAAGTTATGCTAATAGCACACATGAGGAGGCCGCGATTATGACAGTAAATCAAACGGATCAGCATCAGGGACACCCGATTGTGCTTGTGGACGGAGTCTGTCATTTCTGCCAAGGATTAACGAAGTGGATTATCAAGCGTGACCCTGAGGGGAAATATCATTTTGCATCACTCCAATCGGATGTAGCGAAAAAATTGCTGGAGAAGGGCAATCTGTCCACGGACAGCATGGATACTTTTGTACTCATTGAGGATGGAAAATATTATACACGTTCAACCGCAGCGCTGCGTCTGGCCAAAGGTTTGAAATTCCCTTATCCATTATTGTACGTGTTGATTATTGTACCGAAATTTATTCGAAATGCCATATATAACACTGTAGCTCGCAACCGATATCGCTGGTTCGGTAAAGATGAAGCGTGCATGCTGCCTACACCTGAAATTAAGGATCGATTCCTTTGAAAGGCTGAAGTGTGACATATTTTATCGGTGACGATTGATTAATAACAGAAATAATTGGGTAATGAGTACGGATCAACTCTATTTTGGGAGGCAAATAACTTGAAGAAGTGGACTACATTAATTATTGGGGCATTATTAGCAGTAAGCATGACAGCTTGCAGTAGCGATGCAGATAACAGTACAGCAACGCCGCCAGCTGGAAACGAAACGTCTAACGAGGGGAATACAACTGCGGAGCAGGAGACAAAGATCCCTACATTGGACGAGTTAATTGAGAAAACGAATGCAGCTACTAAAGATATGAAAAGCTTCACTACGGAAGCCAATATCGATCAAAATTTGAAACTGGTGGCTGGTGAGCAGTCCCAGGATCAACAGGTGAAAACATCACTGAAGATGGATATCATCAAAGATCCGATGATGATCTATCAGGAGATGAAAATGGAAATGTCCGGACAGGAAGCGCAGAATGTGAAGCAGTACATCACTTCGGATAAGATTTATTCGCAGGTGGGGAACCAGTGGGTCAAAATTCCTGACGAGCAAACGAAACCACTGATTGAGCAGATGCAGGCAAGCATGAATCCGGAAGGTGAGCTGGAGCAATTCAAAAAGATTGCCGAAGACACCAAAATTACGGAAGAAGGCGACAACTACGTCATTAACGCTGACGTATCCGGTGATAACGTGAAGGAACTGGCCAAAGCGGTTATGGAGCAAAATGGATCGGATGCCCAAACTCAAGCGATGCTTGATCAAATGAATATTACCAGCATGAAAATGAAATATATGATCAACAAAGAAACCTACCTGCCTGCAAGTACGGATGTCAACATGGTTATGAATATGGAGCAGGAAGGACAGAAAATCTCGATGGACATGAAGATGACCAGCACGTTCTCTAACCATAATGGCGTGAAAGAGATTAAAATCCCGCAAGAAGCATTGGATAGTGCTAAATAATAAGCGCAAGGCTAAGCGGGTGTGATTCTCTCTGATGAGAAGTTAACCTGGTAAAGTTGCTTATGATGTGGATCTTCTGGAGAAGGCACTTCTGATATGAATTTGTGTGAACCGACAGGTTCGCTGAATTCAATCAGGGGTGTTTTTCTTTTTTTGTATGCGTTGTGGTCAGAGTCCAAGGTGTTATAGTATAGTCGTGTAAGCGATTAAATTTAGAGTTGATGGGAAGTTGAAGGAAGGCTATTTCAGGAAGGAGGTCAAAAGAAATGATTGAATATGCACATATACACCATGTGAGTTTGGCTGTACGTGATTTGGAAGTTGCGAAGAAATTCTATTCCGGTTTGCTCCGTATGCAGGAGATTGAACGTCCGCCTTTCAACTCCACAGGCACTTGGTATGCCCTTGGTAGTCAGCAGCTTCATCTATTACAGCATCCGCAGGGACATACGCTTCGTGAGGCTGGCATCGATACAACAGATGGACATTTTGCGATCTGGGTGAAGAGCTACAGAGAGACTTTGGCCTGGCTGGAACAGCAGGGAATTGAATATGAGGCAAGACCAGATAGTGTTGCCGGGTTTGCACAGATTTTTGTACTTGATCCTGACCGCAATATTATTGAGTTCGATGCCCCTTATCATTCTTGAATGATTTGCGTTTGAATAAATCCCTTGCTCCTCCAGAAATTGTATGCTATATTATCCATACATTCATAGCACGTGACGGAAGCACCGTCCATACACTGCATATTTTTGCGGTTATTGGACGGTGCTTTTTTGTGCTTTTTTTTGCAGGGAGGGGAGAAGAATTGATTGTTCTTAAGGCAGTGCTGGCTTCTAAAGACAGAGAGTATATCAGCGCCTGGCTTGATTTTGTACAAGGCAGCCCGTCCGGCTCCAGTATACGATTTACCGCCTTTTCACAATGGGAAGCGTTCAGGGATCACATGAACGAACAGGAAGGCAGGGAACTGCCGGACCTGGTGATTGCGGAACCGGAATTTCTGAACAGCTGGCTGAGTCACGGTGGCGAAACCTCGGGTATTCCATGGTTGATGCTTAGTGAAGGATTAGATGAGGTGGATGAGGATAAACGGCTGATGAAATATCAACCATTGCCTACGCTGATGGATGCTGTTCTTAATGCTTGTCGGCAGCCGCGTCGGAAGAAAACCCATCGTCCAGGACAGGAGACACTTTCTATTGGAGTTGTATCAGCTTCCGGCGGGAGTGGCAAAACTGCGGTGGCGATGCATATGGCGAAGCAGCTTGGGCTTGCAGGATATGCTGTTCTGTATCTCAATCTGGAGACGTTAGATAGCTCGATGCCGTTTCTGGAGAAAGGTCTGTCTAGAAGTGGGCAGCGTACACTCGATGCAGAAACAGGGCTGTCACGTCTTCTTTACGATTTGAAGGTGGGCAGGAAGGAATCGGGCAAACAGGGACAAGCACAGTCTTCCTCCAAAGGGGTGGACGGATATGTACTTCGTCACGAAGTGCTGAAGTCGGATGTATTCTGGCCATTATCGAATCGGAAGGAATTGCTGCAAATGTCCCGTGAGGATACGAAGAGCCTTATTCGGTATTTGGCGGACTGCGGGCAATATGATGTGCTCATTCTGGATGGGGACTCAGGTTGGGATGGACGCAGTGAGGGGATTTTCGATGCTGCCGATGCATTCGTGTGGCTGGTGGAGGATGACATCTCTTCCATGCACCGCTGGGGTCAATGGATTCAGCACATGGAGCGTACGTGGCCGGATCTGCATGAAAGTGTACTGGATCGTGCCCGCTTCATTGTCAACAAGTATCGGGACAGCGTCATCAATGCTTTGCCAAGATCTGATCTGCATTTGGATGGAGTGCTGCCGTATATCCCTTCCTGGAAGCAGCTGAGTCAGGAGGAAGTGATGCTCAGCTCACCGATTTTTCAACGCGAAGTGAAGAGGCTATGCGCCATGATCGTACAGGATGGGGAAGAAGAACTGAAGCAGACAGGACGAATCCAGAAGGGTGATGGGTGGTCACTGTGATGGATTCATCCAAGATGATACTGGACCGTGAAGAGCAGTTTCAGATCATGCGTCGTGAGGTCAGGGAAGGCCTGGATTTAACTTCTTCTGCGGGAGACGAAGAACTGTGGCAGGGAATCGAGCGTAAAGTACTTTCTGACCCGAAACTGGATGATCTGACCTCCGGGGAGCGTCATACGCTGGTACAACGGTTATTCGACTCCTTTCGAGGGCTGGATATTCTGCAACCCTTGGTGGATCATCCCGAAATTACGGAGATTATGATTAACAGCCACCGGGAGATTTTCGTTGAGCAGGAAGGTGAAGTCAGACAGATCACGCTGGAGTTCGAGTCCAGGGAACGACTGGAAGACATTATCCAGATGATTGTATCCGGGGTGAACCGGATTGTGAATGAGTCTTCTCCAATCGTGGATGCGCGGTTGAAAGACGGCTCTCGGGTCAATATCGTGTTGCCTCCTATTGCATTGAAGGGTCCGACTATGACGATTCGGAAATTCCCAAGTGAACCGATGAAGATGTCCGATCTGATTGGTAAAGGTGCCCTGCATGAGAAAGCGGCAGAATTGCTGCAGCAGTTGGTACGCAGCAAATACAATATTTTTATCGGCGGCGGAACCGGGTCGGGGAAAACTACTTTCCTAAATGCATTATCTCAGTTTATCCCGGCGGATGAACGGATCATCACGATTGAGGACTCTGCTGAATTACAGATTGTCACGGTACCCAATCTGGTATCGCTGGAGACGCGTAATGCCAATACCGAAGGCAAGGGGCAAATATCTATTCGTGATCTGATCAAGTCATCCTTGCGGATGCGTCCAAATCGAATTGTCATTGGTGAGGTGCGGGGGGCAGAAGCGCTGGATATGTTGCAGGCCATGAACACTGGACATGATGGCTCGTTGTCCACGGGTCACGCCAATACGATCTCCGATATGATCAGCAGATTGGAGACCATGGTGCTCAGCGGAGCGGATCTTCCCATTGCGGTTGTCCGGCAGCAGATCAGCTCGGCCATTGATATCTTTGTACATTTATCCCGGCTGCGTGATCGTTCACGTCGGGTGACCGAGATTAGCGAAGTGATTGGCATGCAGGACGGAGAAGTACTGCTCAATCCACTGTTTCGTTTCCAGGAAATCGAAGAAAAAGAAGGCAAGATTATTGGCGGACTCGTGCAAGTTGGAACACTGAGACAAGTGGATAAAATTCAGATGGCTGGGCTAGCGGAATGGTTGAACGAGTACATAGAACGCAATAGTGATGAGTTGAATGGATCGGATAACAACGTGAAATAGTCGATTTTATTGGTAGGTGATGAAGTTGGGTGAGGCCAGACAAGCGTTAACGGACTACACCGTATATACGCTATCTCGAAGACAGCGGATTGTCTGCATGCTGATTAGTGGTTTGTTGTTCTTTGGTGTCGGTATTCTGTTCTATCATCAGTGGTTGGCCGGACTGATATTGGCTGCGGGGTGTATATGGGTACCAAAACACTGGACAAAAGTACTGCTGGAACGAAGAAGAATGACTCTCAGTTTACATTTTAAGCAGGCATTATATGCGTTGTCCTCTGCGCTGGCTGCGGGAAAATCAGTAGAGAACGGTTTTAAGGAATCAGTGGAGGATCTGCGCATGCTCAATCCTGAGGCGGATACAGATCTCATTCGTGAATTCACCATTCTGAGGACGCGGATGGAATATGGTCAGCCCATTGAAGAGGCGCTGCAAAACTTCTCGGATCGGGCCAAAATTGAGGATATCACAAACTTTGCCGATGTGTTCATCACATGTAAGCGAACGGGTGGAGATCTGGTCGAAGTGGTAAGGCGAACCTCGGCGGTAATTGGTGAGAAGCTGGATATTCAGCAGGACATCATGGTAGCGGTGGCACAGAAGAAGTTTGAATCTAAAGTGATGTTTGCCGCTCCATTTATTTTTCTGATTTTTCTAAACTTTACGGCCAAGGATTTTATGGAGCCGTTATACAGCGGGATGGGATATATGATCTCCAGCGGGGCATTGGCGTTACTTGCCTGCTGTTATTTGTGGATTACACGCATTATGGATATCAAAGTATAAGGAGCTGACACGATGCTGCTTCCCGTTATTTTCGGAGGGGTGCTCGGAGCAGGGTGGCTGGTGCTTGATCGAACGCGAGGGCAGACCTACCGACATTTGCGCAAACTGGATATGGAAGGAATACGTCTGAAGAAGCTGCATGGCCCCTTTTTGTTTTTACTGGACAAGTTCGAGGTGGGCCGCAGATTGCCTGTGCTCATGTTCCGTATGCAGCATGCCATTCAGAAAATGTATGGCATACAGCATAGTGGAGAGAAAACGATGCTCTACTGTGCTGAGATGCTGACTTATTCGTGGCTGATGTTGCTCGTAGGCTGCCTTTTGGCGCTCGTTGGGGACATGGGGCTTGGGGGTATGGTAGGTGGATTGGCACTCGGTGCTGCACTGCCCTTTGCGCTCTACAAAGATCTTAACACCAAAGTACAGCGAAGAGATCAGGACATACTCATGGAGCTGCCGGAGTTATTGAACCGAATTGTTCTGCTAGTTGGTGCGGGAGAAACGGTGCAGCGTGCCATTGTTCACTGTGTAGCCAGTCAGGGAGAACGGAATCATCCCCTCTATAATGAGCTGCGAAAGACGGTCGGGGATTGGAACAACGGATACTCGTTTCAACAATCCTTTGAACAGTTCAGCCGCCGCTGTGGTGTACAGGAAGTGACGATTTTTACAACAACAGTGCTGCTGAATTTCCGGCGAGGGGGAGGTGACTTTGTATTGGCGCTGCGTGATCTGTCCCATGTGCTGTGGGAGAAACGCAAGGCCGTTAGTCGGGCTAAGGGAGAACAGGCTTCTTCCAAATTGGTGTTTCCGATGGTACTGATCTTTTTTTCGATTGTGGTGATGATCGGGGCACCTGCTTTTATGATGATGAATATGTAGGAGGAATTGGGATGCTGGAATTAATGAAAAGCAAAGTAATTGGACTTTGGAAGGAAGAGGACGGGCTGGGTACGTTGGAGCTCATTCTGATTATCGGCGTAATTATCATTATTGCATTAATATTCAAAAATCAAATAACAGCATTAATTACGAGCCTGCTTAGTAAAGTGGACACGAAAAGCAATGAATTTTTCCCGGGTAAGTAAATTGAAAAAGGAAGAAGGGAGCTTCACCATTGAAGCCTCCCTGGTCTTCCCTATTGTGTTGTTTATTCTCGTGTTACTTTTATTTTTCTCCATGTACATGTATCAGAAAACATTTCTGAACCAGCATGCGTATGCAGCTTCTGAACGTGCCGCCTACAGCTGGGATAACAGCCACAAGCAGGCGATGACAGGAGAAGTTGTTGCTGGGGAACATGACAACTTGTACTGGAGACTGACCGATGATCGATTGCTCGGAGCACTGTTTGGTTGGGTGGGAGCGGACAATGAGGTTATTGTGTCAGTACCCGCAGGGGAAGGCGGAAGTCTATCGGAAAAGAAACTGTCCCAAGCGGCACAAGGTATGCCCTCTGGCATGAACGGGACAATTGAATATCAGAACTCGCTGATCCAGCGAAAAGTAACGACTAAGCTGGAGCAGGTGATTTCTTTACCGCTGCCTTCTTTTTTATTTGATTCAGGTAACAGTGTACTAACACAAGGTTCATCTGCAGTTGTAGAGCCGACGGAATTCATCCGAACGGTGGATCTGGTCCGTTATTATGCAGCCAAGTTTAAAGGCAAGGGCGGAGCCGCAGCCAGTACTGCCGCTGAAGCGGGACAGGTTGTACAGCATTTTGGCAAAACCAAAAAATGAGGAAAGGAGGAGGAAGCACTGTTCAGAAAAAAAGACGGTGAATCTGGAGCCGTAACCGTGTTCTTGATCTTGATTTTGGCTGGAATCTTTATGTTTGTTTCCATTTTCATTGATTATGCACGTATTGCTGCTTTCAAAGTACAGGCAGAACGAATGACGCATGCAGCGATGAGATCTGTGATGTCAGCCTACGATACTTCCTTGCGGGAGTATGGTCTATTTGGATACGGTGACAGCAGTGGTGACTCCATTATGGCCAAGGTGCTGAATGATAGTGTGAAGCCCTCGGCTGTGAAAGATGGGTTTCCCATTCTGGATATCCAATGGGATACGACTTCACTAAGCATGGAGCGTGAACTGGGCAGATACGATATTTTTAATCGCCAGATCCAGGAGGATATGAAATATCGTGCGCCGGTTGATTTTACCCTGGAAGTGGTCAACCGTTTTAAGCCGATGTCAGAAGAGATGAAAGAAGCTGCTCATACCGTGGATCTGCTCAAAAAATTGCAAAAACTGTATGACAAACGTGAGGAATTGCTGGACGAAGCAATAGCCAATCAGACGGAATCCGCCGATAAGCTGAAGGGTCTGCCTGCACTGATCATGAATCCGCCCTCCTCTGCCATTTACGATGAGATGTTAAGAGAGACGCCAGAGACAGCTGCCGAAGCAGCGGCGCGTTATGCGGATTATCTTAACAAAAAACAAATGGATGAAGGGCTGCCATTTAACCAGCAACAGTACATGCTAGAGCTAGCTCGTTATCGGACAGGTGTAGGGAATGTGGCGACAGGTATAAGCACGATCATACAACCAGCATTGCAGGCTCACCAGACAAAATTGGAGGAAGCCCAAGCTAAGATTGAAGAAGCTCGCAAGATCAATGAGGAAATGAAGCGGGTAATCGCTGAAGGGGAGAACCGTTCACAGAATGCCAGTTATGAAAACGTAGGCAACTCAACGCTGCCTGGGACGAGCCCTCCGTCTACCGGATCGGGAAGTGAAGCCAAGAGTACACGCTCCCTTGCTTCGGAACTTGTAAGAGCTGACACGCTGTTTGATCAGTTAAATGCACATGTACGCTCACAAAATTCGGATTTCACCAATGTCAGAAATGACAGTATGGAGCTTAATACGCAGCTTCGCACTGTTACGGTAATGAGTGGTGTTTCCATTAAACCAGGGGTTAGACAGGCTAGTCAGGTCACGGAACGATACATGGACACTTATGTAAGAAGTGGTCCCTCCAATGTTATTCTCCAAAGCAAACAGCTGTTGGAGAGCGGTCGCGGATCTGATGCCCAGCGCAAAGCGAATGATAAGGAATCCAAAGGGAAGTTGAAGGAAGTTAAACGCATATTGTCACAAATCGAAAAGGGGAGCTCCGGCTCCATGGAAGCCTTCAAACAGCTGGAGGAGTACTACAACGCCAACATCGCTTTTAACGAAGCGAGCCGTGAGGAAGCCAAAAAGGCAGAGATTGCTGGCGATCCGTATGACTCTGGTGGTGATGCCATGAACGGAATGGACAGTTTGTTCGGCGGGATGTCCAATTTACTAGATAGTCTTGGTGATGAATTGTTTCAGAATGAGTACGCACTGGCGTATTTCAATTCCATGGATTTTGGGCAATTGTTGGGCTGGACTGAAGGCAGTGGAGATGCTGGTGAAGTGTTCAAACTGCAAAATCAGGAATTGGAGTACATCGTCTATGGTTTTCATAATCCTTCGGGGAACATTGCCGCTGCGTATGCGGAGATCTTTGGCATGCGTCTGGCGATTCGAACTGCAGAAGGACTAATTGAGAATAGCAAGCTTGGGAATCCACTACTTGTATTATCTGCTGCAATTTTATACGGAATTACAAACGCTATAGCAGATATGGTGAAACTGGCTAAAGAAGGTAGTGTGGAATTGTCCAAATATATCAAAGTCAAGCTTACATACAGGGACCATCTGCGTTTGTTCCTATTAATGCATAGCAACAATGAACGCAAAATGTCCAGAATGTTGGCTTTGATCCGATTGAATACCGGCGTGAATCCGGATGAGAAGCAGACATACGCTTCAGGAAACATGCGCAGCAGTATTAAATTGTGGTTTTTACCAGGAGTCACAAGAAGTATAGGTGCTCTCATGGGTAGTGCAGACCAGGTAGAGGATGGGCGATTTTTCATTGATCGAAAGGCCGATTATTCCTATTGAGTAATCTGGGTCGTTTCGGTGGAGGGATTATGGATAAGCAGCATCTGCAGGAAAAAATATTGGCACGATTACAGAGTCGACTTACACGAGTGCGTAGACTGGAAAGATTAAAGTCTCTGACTGAGCAGATACATTCTGTTTCCAAAGTGCGTTTTCCAAAAAAAGAAGGTTCTCCAAAAAAGACGGGTTCATCAGAAAAGGAAATGGGCAGCATCGTTTTGGAAGCCTCACTGGTTTTGCCTGTATTCCTGTTCTTTGTCATGTTCCTCATTTACATCGTACAGATGACGTTGGTATCAACAGCATTGCAGAGCACGGCAGGAGAGGCAGTAAAGCAGTTATCCACGAAAATATATCCGGTCTCCCTTGTATTCAGCCCCTCTGATTCCGCAGGTGGTGAAGGTTCGGAGGGTGGGTGGAAAATACCGGAGTTGTCACTGACGGAATGGGCCGAAGAGTACGCCTCTTCACTGCCAGAGCCGCTAAGTGATTGGGTACGTGCAGCTGCTGCCAGGGGTGAACAACCGTTACAGGAGGTGAAGACATCCGTTCTTGAGACAGTACTTGATCCTACCGTTAAACCGCTGCTTGAGCCTTTTATTAATACTTCTGTACTGGATGTAGAGCGTGTGCATGTTAACGGTGTTTCCATACCTGATCTCAAAAATAAAACGAATCCTTACTTTCGGCTTGAATTGAGCTATGAATTGCCTGTTAAAGTCCCCTTTCTAGGGAAATCTTTACGTATTCAAGCGGCTGCGGCAGAACGGGTATGGATCGGAGATACCGGAGAAGGCTCCAATAGTAGTGGGGGAGACACGGATTCAGCTGGAGCAGCAACCGTACTATCCAAGCCGGAGCCAGCATACATAGGCAACAACGCGACAATTAAGGTTCAAGTGGAGCCCGGAGCTACAGCGAACTTAACGATATTTTACAAGTCCGGTGAAAGTTCAGCCAAGCATATCGGGTGGGCGACTGCTGACGAAAATGGTGTGATTGAGTGGAACTGGTTTGTTGGTACACGTACAACGGAAGGCACATGGACATTTGTTGTAGAGACTGCGGATGGTGCCAAGACGGTGACCGAGTTTAATGTGGCTTCCAGAAAATAAGGAAGGAGATGGTGGAGGTGGAGTGGTTTTACCTGGCCTGTAGTCTGTATGTGATTGCAGCTTTTGTTACAGACGTTCGTTCGATGAAAATACCAAATCGTTTAACCTTACCAGTGACTGTCGCGGGAGTTGTGGCCCATATTATCTGGGGAGGTTGGGAGGGGGTTCTGTTCTCCGCAGCCGGATTCGCGATGGGGTTTGGTGTCTTATTTCTAATGTATCTAATCGGGGCAGTGGGTGCAGGAGATGTGAAATTGTTTGGAGGAATTGGAGCTTGGACAGGACTGGCCTTTGGCGTTCACGTTATTATTTACTCCGTTTTGTACGCAGGGGCAATTGGATTAGTCATTCTATTGTTCCGAAGGGATTCTGCGAAGCGGATTCGCGGGATGGCAGGAAATCTTGCCGGTTTCTTCATGCTCGGTTCGCTCAAGCTGGTCAATCAGGAAAAGACATTGAAGTTTCCTTTTATGCTGGCCGTATTGCCAGGATTCATTAGCGCCTATATCTACATGATTTAACTAAGCAATGGAAAGAGAGGATTGGCATGTATGGATTAACGAGAGATTTCATTCGAAACGGCGGATCGTTTATGGTTTTGGAGAAAGCGGAAGGGCTGCGAATGGACGAACTGAGCCGTGTGCAGACGGGCATGTTGTCTTCCAATCAAATTCCCCGACTTCTTCCCGTTCATATTCGAGAGGTAGACCGAAATGTAACGTTACAATACGATATTTCAGGATATAAGATGTTACCTCAAATGTTGAAGTCAGGAAAAATCAAGCTGCGTGTGTTATATGGTCTATTGTTTCAGCTGGCAGATACGTTTACAGAGTGTAGACAATATATGTTGGATTCGCGTAAATTACAGATTCAGGAAGAATACATATTTATCAATGGTTCACTTGAACTGGGAGAGCTTGGCTTAGTATATATTCCAATTGTCGATGCAGTTGAGGTCGATCCGACGCCTCAGCAATTCCGCGAACTGGTTATTAGGTTAATGGCCCATGTTCAGGAACTTCAGGGCGAAGGGATTCAGCGTGTCCTCCAGCTATGTGAGATTGAACAATGGGATATTAGACAACTGCGTGAACTTTTGCTTGAATTATATGCTGATGAGCAGAGTGGTTCAGGCCAGGCAACGTTTATGTCTTCACGTGGGTCATCCGGCTCAACTGACAGTAAATTAGGAATGCCACTTTCTGCAGTTCCGGAGCAGGGAAATGATCTGTTTTCCAATAGAAGTGGGCAAGATCAGTATCGTCAGTTGGATCGAAATGGCGAAGCTGGGCAGCAGTTAAAATCAAATCATCAACCGAGGATATCTACTGCGGAGGATGACAAACCACTTAACAAACCCTTTTCAGGATTTTCGGGCAGACGTTCACCGATAGAGTCCTCATTGCAAGCGAAAGGTGTTACGAATCCGCCACAGCGCCAAACGTTTGATTCAATACAGGACGATGATATGGAAAAGGACGAGAAGGACAAGAAGCAGGATTCTTCCAAAACGACCTATATCATTCTGGGCTGTATGATTGCCATCGCGCTGGTATGGAGATTCATCTATATGGAACAACCAGGGCAGACACAAAAGATTCTATCTGCAGCATTAAGTGCTGGCTTGCTTGGGATCGCGGGTTGGGCATGGGTGACCAAAGGGAAATTCGGAAATTCAAAATCCAATTTGCTACGCAAAAAGATGCCGAATGAAGAATATGCAGATGGCGAATTACAAGAGGGCTCTACCAATAAGAAATCTGCTTTTTTTGGATTGGGAAGAGGCAAAGGTAAGCAGAAAGAAAGCCAAGAAGAGATGTTTCAGGAGAGCTGGCGTTGGAATGCAACTGAAATGTCACCAGAAGGTAACACCTATGGACAAGGTTACACGAGTCAACAGAGCTCTGGTGATATACAAAATGCTCAATCAGAACGGGGGCAATCTATTGAATCCAGGTCATCTGTAGCAGGAAATTCTCGCTTTCAAAATCTACATATACCATCAGAAGCTTCTGATGAACCTTTTGTTCAGCATACTGTCGAATCCGTGGCTGCAACATCGGAGCTCATTCGTCATCATGCGGCGGCTGATGCTACAGTAAATTTGCAGAGTGTTGCTGGCGGAAGCATTACGGGAGCAGGTCTAGTAGTACCTTCCTTTTATCTTGAACGCAGATCAGCAACAGGGGACAAAAATGAACGGATGGATGTCCGAGGAGCATCGTTTGTTATTGGCCGATCGGCGGACATGGTCCAGTGGGTAGATTCAGCAACCGGTGTGTCCCGTGCTCATGTGGAATTGAGCCGGAACAAATCGGGCTATGTCATTAAGGACTTGGGTTCTGTGAATGGAACCATTCTCAAGGGCGATGTTCTTGCTCCGTACAAAGAATATCCACTGGAAGATGGGGATACCTTTACGTTAGCTGAGTCTGTTTACACGTATCGATCAGTCGGATTGACCCCGGTGTTTTAGATCTTCCAGTGCATCGGTTAATGTAGGAAAGGTGAACTGGAATCCGTGATCCAACGCTTTTTGCGGGATAACCCGCTGTCCTTGAAGCAGCACGACAGAGAGTTCTCCGACCAGTGTTTTGATCAGAATTCCGGGTACGGGGAACCAGTGCGGACGATGATACACTTTGCCTACCGTGCGTCCGAATTCATCGTTGGTTACCGGGTTGGGCGAAGAGGCGTTCACCGGACCGGAGATTTCTTTATTTTGGATCGTGAAATCAATCAAACGCACAATATCCATAATATGAATCCAACTGGTCCACTGTTTGCCACTTCCCACCCTGCCCCCAACACCAAGCATATAAGGCAGTTTCATTAATGGAAAAGCACCTTTTTTATGACCAAGCACGAGGCTAACGCGGATTTTCACGAGTCTCACATGTTTGATGGCATCAGCAGCAACTTCCCATTGTTGAGAAACGCGGGATGGGAAATTCACCGATTTTTGAGGACTGTTCTCATCAAATGTTTCTGTAGGAGAGGTGCCATAGATTGCCATGGCAGATGCCTGTACGACCACCTCCGGTTTGTGTTCCAGTGAATCTATCAATTTGGCTACGCGTGCTACAGTAGTCACTCTGGATTCAACAATCTCCAGTTTCGCTTTTGTTGTCCAACGTTGATTCAACGTTTCTCCAGCCAGATTCACCAAGGCATCCATTCCCTCCAGCAAATGAGGCTGTTCCTCTACCTGTTCCCATGAGACATAAGTAAGGTTTTGGCTGGGATTATGTAAATTCGGCAGTTTGCGTGTAATAACTTTCACATGATGGCCTGTCTGAAGCCAGTAATCAACGAGTGCTCCTCCGACAAAACCGGTACCTCCGCAAATCGCAATCTTCATCTTGGCGACCTCCTTGTTATTTTGACTATGCTGACATGTAATATTGGATCGACAAACAGCCCCGGGCGGTAAGCACTGCCTTGCTGGGAATGACTTACCTGACGGAGCATGTTTGCAAATATGTAAGCCTAATACATGTTCGGCTGTATTCCATTTTCTATTTATTCATCAAATGTTTATAAGGCGAATAGTCAATTTGGTTCTTCTCCAAAAATTTCACCAGAAACTTATTATCCCGCTTCGGTGTGGCTATAATGTATCCTTTAATACAATGATCTCTGGATACTTCAGGTGCATTATTTTCGTACGCAATTTTGCCGATTTCTGCTGCAATGGAATGTTTGGCGATATCTCGAAATGGGCCAGGAACAGGCTCTACAAGCTGGTCGAGAAAAGCTTTTGCTTCATCTGTCCATAAATGACGGCTGGTTTCAACCCAGTGGTTCTGCCAATCGAGTTTCGACTTCCCGTCTGCCTTCGGAAGCACTTTCAAAAACTTGCGCATCATAAAAAATCCGCCAACACACATACTTCCAAGCAAAAGAACGGTCCAGAATGCGATCGTGTTCATAAACCAATTGCTGGGGGAACTACTAGTCAACGTCCAAGCGTAGGAGCCGAAAATCATTGCGGAGTCACCTCGGTTTATTGATTTTCACGGAAAGACGGATTCCGCCCACCCATGTTCCAAATTACAGCTGTAAAAAATAGCCTATATCCCGAATTATAGCGCATTTCTAGATTTATTTCGATAATCGCGTTAGAATAAGGGATAATTCAGAAAAAGGGGGATTAATGATGCTTAAAATCGGCTCCCATGTGTCCTTTTCGGACAAGGGATTATTGAGTGCAACGAAGGAAGCGTCCTCGTACGGTTCCAGTTCGTTTATGATATATACAGGTGCACCGCAAAATACCCGCCGCAAGCCTATTGAGTCCATGTTTATTGAGGAAGGCAAGCTTGCGATGCAAGAGGGCGGAATGGAAGATATCGTTGTCCATGCGCCATACATTATTAACCTCGGATCCTACAAAGAAAACACGTATGAGCTAGCCGTAAGTTTCCTTCAGGAAGAGATTCGTCGCACACATGCGATTGGTGTCAAAAATATCGTGCTGCATCCCGGCGCATTTACGGACAAGGATGCTCATTACGGCATCGGACGTATTGCTGAAGGCTTGAATGAAGTGCTAGACGGAGTGAAAGAGACGGATGTGAACATCGCTCTGGAAACGATGGCTGGCAAAGGAACTGAAATGGGCCGCAGCTTTGAAGAGATCGCTCAGATCATGGAGAAGGTTACACACAATGAACGCCTTACTGTATGTATGGATACATGTCACATTCACGATGCGGGTTATGATATCGTGAACGACCTGGACGGTGTTCTTGAACAATTTGATCGTACGGTAGGGCTTGACCGCATTGCCGTAATGCATATTAATGATAGTAAGAACCCTGTGGGTGCGCACAAGGACCGTCATACACCGATTGGCTCTGGCTGGATTGGTTTTGAGGCGATTAACCGCATCGTGCATCACGAGGCTCTTCAGGGACGTCCGTTTATTTTGGAAACGCCTTGGATTGGTAAAGAAGCCAAAACTCAGCGTCCTATGTATGAAGTAGAAATTGCATTGCTTCGCGGGGATGTTGCTGGTCGATTTGGTCCCGAGTTCCTGACAGAAGTGGAACAATTGCATCATTTCTTCAAAGGAAAAGAGATTGAGTCCCGTTCATATGTTCTGGATATCTGGACATTGCTCAAAAATGATGCCAAAGCAAAGAAAGCCGACCCACGCGAGCCGTTGGAACGTCTGTATGACCTCGTGGCTGAAGCCGCATTGTTCCCGCATTTGAATGAAGAACAACTGAATCATCGTTTGATCGCCTGGCTTGCAGGAAAAGAAATTTTTGTCACGGCCTAGTTGAAGGAGGAAGAATAACCCGATGGAGATTCACGCTAAACAAGTACGTCCTGATGTTAAAAACCGCGCCGATCGGGCGCGGATGCTCATTTCCTGTCCGGATGGACCGGGAATTGTTGCCGCAGTATCCCATTTCTTGCACCAGCATGGTGCAAACATTGTACAGTCGGACCAATACACAATGGACCCGGCTGGCGGCATGTTTTTTATGCGGATCGAGTTCGATCTTCCACAATTATCGTTGAACCTGCCTAAGCTGGAAGCTGATTTCGAAGAAGTGGCAAACCGTTTCAAAATGGATTGGAGTCTTTCTGCGGTTAGCCGCAAGAAGAAACTTGCCATCTTTGTATCCAAGGAGGATCACTGTCTGGTTGAGCTGTTGTGGCAATGGCAGGCTGGCGATCTGGATGCAGACATCGCGCTTGTTGTGAGCAATCATCTGGATATGAAGGACTATGTAGAATCATTTGGCATTCCTTATCACCATATTCCGGTTACAGCGGATACGAAGAAGGAAGCGGAACAACGCCAGTTGGACGTCATTGGTAATGATATCGACGTGATTATTCTTGCGCGCTACATGCAGATCATTTCTCCGATGTTCATTGAGCATTACCGCAATCGTATTATTAACATTCATCACTCGTTTCTGCCTGCCTTTGTTGGCGGTAAACCGTATGCCCAAGCGTACAATCGAGGTGTCAAAATTATCGGTGCGACGGCTCACTATGTTACGGAAGAGCTGGATGGCGGACCAATCATTGAGCAGGACGTTCAGCGTGTAAGCCATGGGGATGATGTAACTGAGTTAAAACGCATTGGACGTACCATTGAGCGTGTAGTTCTTGCTCGTGCTGTGAAATGGCATGTTGAAGATCGTGTACTGGTTCATGAAAATAAAACCGTTGTGTTTTAAGCTAATGCTTTAATACTGCGCAAGGTTGATTCGGAAAGATATAGTTCAGTTCTATTCCGAAAAAAGAGAAGGCGATTCCCTATTCATGTCTGAACGGGGGATCGCCTTTTTGGTCTTGCTTCTGGCTGTGCTTCCACAGATGACCGCATACCCCAACGACCACGCCAAATAACAGATGCCCTGCCAGCCAGTAAAGTATCGCTTTTATATCATATAGATCAGGCACACGACTCGACAGCTGGGAGAGTGGAATATACAGCAGGGAAGAGAGAGCGCCGATCAGGACGCCTTTGGATATCGGATGACCTGAACGCTGAATCCACCATATGTAGAAGTTGCCAATGATTATGGAAACGATAAGATGCAGCCCAAATTCAATGAACTCAGGTAGCGTGGGCGGAAGCCATGGAACAAAATCAATGTTCAGCAGCAAGGTATAGACTTTTTCACCAGTGTAAGTCTGAATAGCCTTTAAAAAGAACCCGAGCACCAGTCCGGATGTAAGACCTGTTAAAACCCCGGCTTTCCAGGGTAATATGTGTTTTAGCGATTTTGGTGACTTAGCCAAATGTTCCGGCATATGCGAATCCTCCTTTCCATATGAAGTACAGCCTGATGTGCACAAAAGTCCGATTTTTCCAATCATGATCAAGGACCATTATATGCAAAATCAACTTCGATATCTAAAAAGAGTATGGTTTTCCGCTTAAAGGTTATACTTCATCCGATGGATTTGCGATGCTGGCTGAGCTAGAAGATATGCTGAAATGCTCAGTATGACACTCTTTTTGCGCAACTGGAAACAAATCCCTCGTCATAATCAGCCGAATTTTCCCGATCTTCTAAAAGAAGGTTATGGAAAACCTTCACGCCAAGTGATACAATACAAAAGTGAATAAGTCAAAATGAAACACTCAAGCGGATTCACTTATTGTGAAATTCGGTTTGCTTGTATGATGAGAGGGATTCGCTTGCGCAACCCGACTTATCTAAAGACATGAGGAGGACAAACCATGACTGACAAGAACGAAGCGATTCAAAAGGAAGAGAACAACACCATCGACAACCTGTCGATCACTACCGTACGTACACTGGCGATTGATGCAATCGAGAAGGCAAATTCCGGACACCCGGGAATGCCTATGGGCTCCGCTCCAATGGGGTACCAACTTTTTGCAAAAACGATGACACATAACCCGGACCACCCAACTTGGGTTAACCGGGACCGTTTTGTTCTGTCCGCAGGACATGGCTCCATGTTGCTGTACAGCTTACTTCACCTGAGCGGGTATGACCTGCCTATGGAACAATTGAAACAGTTCCGTCAATGGGGAAGCAAAACTCCGGGTCACCCGGAATTCGGACATACTGCAGGCGTTGACGCAACAACTGGACCACTGGGCCAAGGTATTGCAATGGCTGTAGGTATGGCTATGGCTGAAGCTCAACTGAGCGCAACATATAATAAAGACAAATTCAACGTAATCGACCACCACACTTACGCAATCTGTGGTGACGGTGACTTGATGGAAGGCGTATCCCATGAATCAGCTTCCCTGGCTGGACGTTTGCACCTGGGCAAATTGATCATGTTGTTCGACTCCAATGACATCACTTTGGATGGTAAATTGAACCTGTCTTCTTCTGAAAGCATCGCGAAGCGTTTTGAAGCTTATGGCTGGCAAGTGCTGCGCGTTGAAGATGGTAACGATCTGCCTGCAATCCAAAAAGCAATTGAGGAAGGTCAAGCAGATACGCTTCGTCCTACACTGATTGAAGTTAAAACTGTAATTGGTTACGGTAGCCCGAACAAACAAGGTAAAGGCGGCCACGGCGGTACTCACGGATCTCCACTGGGTGCAGACGAAGCTAAATTGACTAAAGAGTTTTACAAATGGGTTTACCAGGAAGATTTCCACGTTCCAACTGAAGTTCGCGAACACTTTGCACAAGTGAAAGATCGTGGTATCTCTGCTAACAAAGCATGGGACGAGAAATTTGCTGAGTACAAAAAAGCATTCCCTGAGCTGGCAGCTCAATTCGAAACGGCAATCAATGGCGATCTTCCAGAAGGTTGGGATCGCGATCTGCCTAAATATGCAGCAACAGACAAAGCTGTATCCACTCGTGTAGCATCCGGTAATGCACTGAACGGTTTGGCTCATAACGTGCCACAACTGACAGGTGGTTCTGCTGACCTTGAAAGCTCCACAATGACTCACTTGAACAACCTGGAGAACTTCTCACCTGAAGATTATTCCGGTCGCAACATCTACTTCGGTATCCGTGAATTCGGTATGGCTGGAGCAATGAACGGTATGGCACTGCACAGTGGTGTGAAAGTATTCGGAGGTACATTCTTCGTATTTACAGACTACCTGCGTCCAGCTGTTCGTCTGGCTGCCCTGATGGGTCTGCCTGTAACGTACGTCCTGACTCACGACAGTATCGCTGTTGGTGAAGACGGTCCTACTCACGAACCAATCGAGCAATTGGCATCCCTGCGTATCATTCCTAACCTGACAGTTATTCGTCCGGCTGACGGTAATGAAACTTCTGCAGCATGGGCTTACGCGCTTGAGAACAAGAGCAATCCGGTTGCACTCGTACTCACTCGTCAAAACCTGCCGATTCTGGAAGGTACCGTTGAAGGTTCACGTGAGAATGTGAAACGTGGTGCGTATGTTGTCTCTGATGCAAAAGAAGGCAAAGCTGTTGCCCAAATCATCGCGACAGGTTCCGAAGTGCAACTGGCTGTCAAAGCTCAAGCAGCACTTGCTGAACAAGGCATCCAAGTTCGTGTAATCAGCATGCCGAGCTGGGATCTGTTCGAGAAACAGGACAAAGCATACAAAGAATCCGTCCTGCTTCCAGATGTTAAAGCGCGTCTGGCGATTGAAATGGCTCACCCAATGGGTTGGGAAAAATATGTCGGCGACCAAGGCGACATTCTCGGAATCAACACATTTGGTGCATCCGCGCCTGGCGACCGTGTTATCCAAGAGTATGGTTTCACTGTGGAAAACGTGGTTAGTCGCGTAAAAGCATTGCTGTAATAGCTTGAAAAATGCTGTAGGAAGGACAGTTTAATTTCTGTCCTGCCGAGCAGCAAGTGATTTCCGGCAGAGAATGGGCGGGCAACCGCCTTGATCTGTTTTGCCTTTTGTTTTGATTAACTTCAGGGGGAGCGGGTACGCATGTCACAGTTTGATCAAGTCAGTGTAGTGAAAGAGGCCAACATTTATTATGAGGGCCAGGTAACTAGTAGAACGGTTATTTTGGGGGATGGCAGCAAGGTGACTCTGGGTATTATGCTTCCAGGTAGTTATGAGTTCGGTACAGATTCCCGTGAGATTATGGAAATACTGTCCGGCGATATGAGAGTATTACTTCCCGGAGAAGAAGATTGGCAAGAGATTCAAGGTCAAGCTACGTTCCACGTGCCTGCCGAATCCAAATTTAAACTGGAGATACGCAGCGTTACCGACTACTGCTGTTCGTACCCGGCGGAATAATACAAGAAGGGTAACCAGAACCGCGACTCGCGGATTCGGTTAACCCTTTTTGCTTCTTAAACTCTAACGACAAAGTTCGTGCTACAAGCTTGTCAGCCCTGTGGATTTGAAGTATCCTTAGGCTAAGTTGTTTAGTATGGAAAACGGAAAAAAATACGCTACCGATATCAGGAGGTTTTATAGATCATGGCAAAAAAAGTGAAGTTTGACTACAGCACTGCCCTGCAATTTGTCAATCAACATGAAGTGGACTATTTCGCTGAACCGATTCGTTTGGCTCACGAGCAGCTCCACAACGGAACGGGAACTGGATCGGATTATCTGGGCTGGATCGACCTGCCTACCGCTTATGACAAAGAAGAGTTCTCCCGTATTCAAAAAGCGGCTGCTAAAATCCAAAGCGATTCTGAAGTACTGATCGTCATCGGTATTGGTGGATCATACCTTGGTGCACGTGCAGCGATTGAGATGCTTACGCACTCTTTCTACAACAATCTGCCTAAAGACAAACGCAAAACGCCTGAAATCTACTTTGCAGGAAACAACATCAGCTCCACGTATGTAACTCATTTGCTGGATCTGGTTGAAGGTAAAGATTTCTCCGTTAACGTTATCTCCAAATCCGGTACAACAACGGAGCCAGCGATTGCTTTCCGTATCTTCCGTGCAGCACTGGAGAAAAAATACGGTAAAGAAGAAGCTCGCAAACGTATCTATGCAACGACAGATAAAGAGCGCGGCGCACTGAAAAAACTGGCGAATGAAGAAGGCTATGAATCCTTCATTATCCCGGATGATGTAGGTGGACGTTACTCCGTTCTGACGGCTGTAGGTTTGTTGCCAATCGCAGCAGCTGGCATCAGCATTGAAGAAATGATGCAAGGTGCGGCTGACGCTTCCAAAGAATACAGCAACCCGAACGTAGCTGAGAACGAAGCATATCAATATGCAGCTGTTCGTAACGCACTGTATCGCAAAGGTAAAGGAACAGAAATCCTCGTGAACTACGAGCCATCCTTGCACTTTGTATCCGAATGGTGGAAACAGCTTTACGGAGAGAGTGAAGGTAAAGACTATAAAGGGATTTATCCTGCATCCGTTGATTTCTCGACTGACTTGCACTCCATGGGTCAATTCATTCAAGAGGGTAGCCGGAACATCTTCGAAACTGTGATTCAGGTTGCTGAAGTATCGGAGCATATTTCGATCCAAGCTGACCCGGATGATCTGGATGGTCTGAATTTCCTTGAAGGTAAAACAATGGACTTTGTTAACAAAAAAGCGTTCCAAGGAACACTGCTTGCACACACAGATGGTCAAGTACCAAACTTGATTGTGAACATTCCAGATATGTCTCCATATTCTTTCGGATATCTGGTATACTTCTTTGAAAAAGCATGCGGCATTAGTGGTTACCTGCTAGGAGTCAATCCATTTGACCAACCAGGCGTGGAAGCTTACAAGAAAAATATGTTCGCTTTGCTGGGCAAACCAGGCTTTGAAGAAGAGAAAGCAGCGCTGGAAGCGAGACTTTCTGAATAATTCATCGGTCTGCTCATATAGTTAAATAAGGTAATGTAATTACATTCGGGGAGTCATTGTGAAGCAATGGTTTCCCGGATGTTAAACCAAGGCAGTTCGTCCGCGTGCGCGCGGGGAACTGCTTTCTTGTAAAATGGATCAAATTGGTGGAAAGTTGGATAGGGATGATTGAACGTTATCGCACGGTTCGAGGACCGGGCAATCTGGAAATTGTAATCAAAAAGTCGCGATTTATCGGTCATATTATGCCGGTCACGACAGAAGAAGAAGCCAACGCTTTTATTGATGAAATCAAGAAAAAACATTGGAATGCTACTCATAACTGCTCCGCATACATAATTGGTGAGCGGGATGAGATCCAGAAGCAATCCGATGATGGTGAACCAAGCGGAACCGCTGGAAAACCGATTCTTGAAGTCATCAAAAATCAGCAATTGAAAAATGTGGCTATCGTTGTTACACGTTACTTTGGGGGAATTATGCTTGGAGCCGGTGGGTTAATTCGTGCTTATACGGATGGAGCAGTTGCAGCCATAGAAGCCGGGGAAGCGATTACCAAAGTACTCCATCGTGAAGTGTTTGTTGAACTGGATTATACATGGCTGGGCAAAGTGGAAAATGAATTAAGGAGCCGGGAAGTCCGTACAGGTGAAACTGGGTTCACCGATAAGGTTACGTTGACTTGTCTTCCGCCGGATAGTGAAACCGAGGCATTTGTGGCCTGGATCACAGATTTGACGCAAGGGCAATCCCGGATCACGGAGGGACAGCGGCTTTATTTTATTGAAGGGGAATAAAATATATGGCTAGAAGAGCAGTCGAACAGGAGTTGTCGAGGGAGCGGATACTGGAGGCGGCGAGGCATCTTTTTATTACCAAAGGATACCGTGCCATTTCGATGCGAAGCATCGGCCAGCATCTGGGCTATAGTCATGGGTCGCTGTATTATCATTTTAAGGAAAAGGCAGAGTTGTTTTATGCCATCGTGGTTGAAGATTTCAATCATCTGGGGCATTTGCTGCTGCAAGCCATGGTCAGGCCAGTCATGGGCGGCGTGAGCAAGGTGGAACATATCATGATGGAGTTTATTCGTTTTGGTTTGGAGAATCCGTATCAGTACGAGATTATGTTCATGATTCGGGATGAGGAATTGCTATCGTATTGTCGTACGGAGCAAGGAAGATGCTTTGAATTGTTCGCCTCCATTATTCGGCAATACATGAATGAAGAGGGCTGTACGGAAGAGGATATTCAATGTGTACCACGTACGCTGTTTTTGTCCATGCACGGATTCATATCGTATTATATTCAGGACCGTTTAACCTTTGCAGAGATTGAATCGGCTGCGTTATCTCATGTCAAAGTACTCTGCCGTAATCTCCAACACCAGCCTGGCGTCCAATAAGGCGCTTTTGTCGCACTCCACACTTCAGGGCGGTGAATTGTCATAACATTAATTCTTTATAACGTTGTCTCGCGAAAGTTTTTGCGCGAAGAAGATCATTACAGGCGGGTTACATCCCTAGAATAGGGTGGACCGCCTGTTTGTTTTTTATTTCCATTGATGGCGAATCATTAGAAATGAGGTGAAATGGAGCTAACCTTCCATGATTTTAAGGAAATATTCCCGCTGACGAGGACCATCAAATTCACAAAAATAGATGCCTTGCCATCTGCCAAGCAGTAATCTGCCCTCATGTATAATCACTGTTTGTGATGGTCCGGTTGTGATCGATTTCAAGTGAGAAGCCGTATTTCCTTCAGCATGCCGATATTCGGGATGTTTCCAAGGATACACTTCGTTCAGACGAAGCAGTACATCATGTTTGACATCAGGGTCTGCATTTTCATTAATTGAAATACCTGCTGTCGTATGTGGACAATAAATCAATACAGTCCCATTCTGCACACCGCTGTCACGGACAACCTGCTCTACCTCCCGCGTAATATCCTTCATCTCATCTCGTCGGGATGTCGATAAATTCTTCGTATATAACATATTACTTCACTCCTTTGCTCCAAATTGTTCCTCTAGATTGTACCTTAACCATTCCATACCAAACAAACCACTTAGATAAAGGGGGATCAAAGAAATCTGGGGATAACAGCGATAGGATGGTTGTTCTGGCCGTGTAGTAGGCAGTGTGATTTTTATAAAATCCATCTCATAGGTACCCCGATTTTATTCAATAAAAGCATTGACGATTAGCACTGCAAACTGGTAAAGTATCAGATAAGCAAAAACCAAGTAGACTAATGGGAATAATATTAAAGTAATATAATCCAACTTAGGAAAATGATTGTACGAAAGCAGGGAGACTGCCGACCGGACATAGAACCGGAGGCTGGGAGGGAATGCAGCAATGAATACCGTTCTTCGTCACAAGGGATGGACTTGGGGATTCCGCAGTACCGTATTGTTATATTTTATCGTACTCATTGTACTTCCAATCATCGGTGTGTACGTCAATTCCTTCTCTGAAGGATGGAGCAACTTTATCCAAAGCATTATGGATCCAATTGCTTGGAAAGCTGTGCTGTTAACGATCCGGCTGGCTGTTATAGCTACGGTGATTAACGTCATTTTGGGAACCATGATTGCCTGGGTGCTGACACGTTATCGCTTTTTTGGTAGGTCGTTCCTTAACAGTCTGGTAGATCTTCCTTTTGCTCTTCCAACAGCTGTTGGTGGCCTGATGATTATGCTTCTCCTGGGTCCGATCAGTGCCATAGGCAAACTAGCGGAATCTATGGGGTTTGAAATTGTGTTTCACCAGCCTGCGATTGTGATCGCGATGACATTTGTAACGTTTCCTTTTGTCATCCGTGCGGTGCAGCCTTTGCTCGAGGAGATCGATCCCTCGGAGGAAGAGGCATCCTACACGATGGGAGCATCGAAGGCGCGCACATTCAGGCAGGTCATTCTTCCTTCCATGGCTCCGGGCATGATTAGTGGGGGAATGCTCGCATTCTCCAGAGCACTGGCCGAATTCGGGGCTGTTGTGCTGGTGGCAGGCAATATTCCGGGAAGAACATTGACGGCTTCCGTATTTATTTACGGCGAGATCGAAAGTGACAATCCAACCGGAGCCGCGGCCGTGTCCGTACTGCTCTTAACACTCTCCTTCCTGATCCTCTGGCTCATTAATCTGGTGCAGATGCGGGGGAGAAGACGATGAGGCGACTATTAATCGGACTGACGTTTGTGGTGTTCATTGTACTGCTGATCATCCCGCTTGGACGTATTTTTATTGGTGCATTTGAAGACGGGGCAGGAGGATTCCTGGATGGGCTGTTGCGCCCTGAGGCGCTGCATGCCTTGATGATGACAGGACTTGTTGTACTTGTCGTCACACTGTTAAATACATTGTTTGGCGTTATGATGGCTATCTATCTGGTCCGCGCCGGATGGCTGAGTGACCGGGTGAAAGGGCTGCTGAACAGCATTGTGGATCTGCCCTATGCCGTATCGCCCGTCATTGGCGGATTGATGATTGTACTACTGCTGGGTCCCAACAGCATTATGGGCGCTTTTTTTGAAGGAATTGGATTTAATGTGGTGTATGCCTTCCCGGGTATGGTCATTGCAACGTTGTTTGTTACTTTTCCATTGATGGTTCGAGAGGTGATGCCTGTCTTGCAGGAGCTTGGATCTCAGCAGGAAGAGGCTGCGTCAACGCTTGGTGCATACGGCTGGAGAACGTTCTGGAGTGTTACCTGGCCTTCCATCCGCTGGGCGGTTGTGTACGGTCTTGTGCTGACGGTTGCCCGCTCGCTTGGGGAATTCGGTGCAGTGCTGGTTGTATCGGGTAACATTATGAACAAAACGCAGACGGCAACAACGCTTGTATATCAGGATGTAGAGAATTTTAACGTAGCTGCCGCAAATGGTGTGGCATTGGTACTGGTTACCTTTTCCGTCGGGCTGCTGCTTATGATGGAATGGGCCAAGAAGCGAAAGGAAGTGCATTGAGATGCATGTGGAAGTCCGTGATCTGAACAAACATTTCGGTGATTTTCATGCGGTAAAAGATGTCTCGTTCGATATTGCCAAAGGCCATCTAATCGGTTTGCTGGGACCCAGCGGAGGTGGGAAAACATCCATACTGCGTATGCTGGCAGGGCTGGAGAATCCGGGTTCCGGAGAGATTCGTTTTCACGGAAAAGTCGTAAACCATCTGCCTCCGCAGGAGCGGGGAATCGGATTTGTATTTCAGAACTATGCTTTGTTCAAACATATGACGGTATTTGAAAATATCGCCTTTGGGCTCAAGGTTAAAAAGACACCCAAAGCCCAGATCCGTGATCGGGTCATGGAGCTGGTGGAATTGACGGGGCTGAAAGGTTTCGAACAGCGTTATCCACATCAGTTGTCTGGTGGACAGCGTCAGCGCGTCGCTTTTGCCAGAGCATTAGCTCCGGAGCCACAGCTGCTGCTGCTGGATGAACCTTTTGCCGCTATTGATGCCAAGATCCGTCAGGAATTGCGTTCGTGGCTGAGAGAGCTGATTGAGCGGGTAGGCATCACTTCGATCTTTGTAACCCATGACCAGGATGAAGCGATTGAAGTTGCCGATGAAATCATGATTATCAGCCAAGGGCGCTTGGAGCAGAAGGGTACGCCATGGGATATTTACAAAAATCCAGAGACGCCATTTGTTGCTACATTTATCGGGGAATCTACCGTTGTGGAGGATGCTTCACAGCTCAAGGGCTTCGAACATGCGGTGGAAGGAGAGCGCACACGTGCATTGATCCGGCCTGAGTATATCGAGATCGGTTTGAAAAACGAGTTTAGCATGCTGTCCGCTACTGAAAAGGGTACAGTCAAACACCTTCATTTCCGTGGAAGTGAATGGATGGTGGAAGTGGAAGTTGAGGGCCATAAACTCATTACGTATCGATCCCTGGAGAAAACAACGCTGCAAGTCGGCCAACAGATTCGAGTGCTTGTGCATCGGGCATATCTGTTCAATGATACTCATAGCTGGGTTGTTGAGAACCGATTGAAGGAAGATCCAATGCCGGTCATCATCTAATCAGAACATCATTTAATTCAGGAATGATCCTTATTTTTGGAAAAGAGGGGCTGCCCATGCAGACGAGGAAGAAGAAATTCAACCCTTTATATGTTGTCCTCATACTTCTGCTCGTCTGCATGACCGTTGGATGTAGCAAGCAGGAAGATGTGAGCAGACAGAACGGAACCTCGACGGACGACCAATCCAAAACGCTGGTAATCGGTGCTTACAGTGTAGCCAAAGACGCCGTCGGAGAATTGCTGCCCAAATTTCAGGAAGAATGGAAGGCAAAGACTGGACAAACGGTTCACTTTCAGGAATCCTATGAAGCTTCTGGCACACAAGCCAGAGCCATTGTTGGTGGATTCGAAGCTGATGTTGCGCTACTCGCGATGGAAAGTGATATCGACAAGCTGGTCAAAGCCGATTTGGTCAGCTCCAATTGGAAGCAGGGTCCGAATAAAGGCATGATCACCCGTTCCATTGTAGTTCTGGGTACAAGAGCAGGCAACCCGCTGGGGATTCGTGATTTTGAAGATTTAACCAAGCCGGGTGTTAAAGTGCTTTATCCTAATCCCAAGACGTCAGGCGGAGCACAGTGGGACATTAATGCCATCTATGGTGCAGGGTTGAAGTTATCTGATAAGGAGCAAGGCAAGAAAGATCCTGCCGTGGCCAAAGCTTTTCTGGAAAAAGTACATGAGAATGTCGAGTCACTGGATAAGAGTGGTCGATCCTCCATGGCGGCTTTCGAATATGGCGTGGGTGACGTGATCGTCACGTATGAAAATGAATTGCTTGCCCGGATTGCCAAGGGTGTAAATTATGACATCGTGGTTCCCAAAAACACGATCCTGATTGAAAATCCGGCAGTTGTCGTGGACAAATATGCAGATAAGCATGGCAATCGTGAATTGGCGGAGGCTTTTGTAGCCTATCTACAAACACCGGAAGCACAGCGCATTTTTGCCAAGCATGGTTTCCGTTCGGTAGACCCTGAAGTGTTTGCAGAGACGAAGTCCTCGTTCCCAACGCCAGAAGGTCTGTTCGATATTAACTACCTCGGCGGATGGGACAAGGTACGCAGTACACTGTATTCTAAACGAGGTGTATGGTACCAGGTGTTAGCCGGGTTGTAAGCCCGTACGAGCATCGTCCTGTTATTGAATTTCAGAAGATGAATTGTCATCCAAACCTTCATTTCACGACACAACGTGAGCTGGAGGTTTTTTGCATTGCTAGACAATAATGTTATTTCATTTAAACCCGATAGGTTAAGTTGGAAAAAATCGTTGCAATTTGTCGAATCCTTGCCTATACTATCTAACAGAACGTTAAATTACAGCGAGGGGAAATATCATAATGAAATCGAAAAAAATGTGGCTGTCATTGATGCTGGTTCTGGTTGTGGCAATCATGAGTGCATGCGGAAGCAGCGGTGACGGAACAAGTTCTTCGTCTAATACCGCAGAAAATACAGCAACAACGGATGATGGGCAACCGAAAGACGGAGGAAGCATCATTATTGCCGTTCAGGACGATCCTAAAGTGATGAATCCGATCTACGCGGGTGACCGTGTAACGTTGACGATTGATCAATCCTTATATGCTCCACTGTTCAATGTGAATGATGGCAAAAAAACGTATGTGCTCGCAGAAAGCGACAGCTTCTCTGATGATCACCTGACGTATACATTGAAGCTGAAAGACGGTCTGAAATGGCATGACGGACAGCCTCTGACAGCGGATGATATTGTGTTTACAATGGATAGCATCCTTGATGAGAAACAGCACAGTTCTTCCCGTAGTCAGTATGTTTTTGATGGCAAACCGGTTAAAGTAACCAAGATCGATGACCTGACGGTGGAATTCAAATTGCCGGAAGTATCTGCTGCTTTTGAAGGAGCATTGGTTTCTTTCTCTCCAATCCCTAAACACATTTTCGAAGGCGAAGCCGATATTGAGAAAAGCGACAAAAACAACAACCCGATCGGTTCCGGTCCGTTCAAGTTCAAGGAATACCGTCCGGGCGAATACGTAACACTGGAACGTTTTGATGACTACTTTGCAGGCAAAGCTCATCTGGATAGCGTGACGTATCGTGTAGCGAAAGATCCAAATGCAGCGAACCTGGCTTTGCAAAACGGCGAGATTCAAATGCGTATGGTCGACACACAGGATTACAACAAATTGAACGACACAGGCAAATTCAACATGCTGACTTACCCGGAAGGCCGCTTGCAATACATGGTGTTCAACCTGAACGTGCCTTCGATGCAAAAGAAAGAAGTTCGTCAAGCCATCGCTTATGCTTTGGATAAAAATGAACTGATCACCGCTTCGTATTCCTCAGCTGATTTCGCTGAACCGGCTCCGTCCATTCTCACACCGGACACGCTGTACCAAACGGATGATGTGGAGAAATACGACTACAACGTAGAAAAAGCAAAACAATTGCTGGCTGATGCAGGCGTTAGCAACTTGAAATTGCGTCTTGCTTACACAAATACGAACAAACCACAAACAAGCCAAGCGCTGTACATTCAGCAAAAGCTGAAAGACGTGGGCATTGAAGTGGAATTGCTGCCGATGGATGGAACGGCTTATGGTAACCGTACATTGGACATGAACAATACAGACTTTGAATTGTCCTTTGGTGGATACATCATGGGTTATGAGCCAGATGCTTATAAATCTCTCTTCTTGAGTGATGCGGCATACAACTACTCCCATTACAAAAATGCCGATTTCGACAAGCTGTGGAATGAAGCAGCCGTTCAAATTGACGAAACTAAACGTGGTGATTTGTACAAACAAATCCAACAAACTGTAGCAAACGAAATGACTGTATACCCAATTGCCTACACGAAAGCTGTAGTGGCTGTGGATAACACATACGGCGGCGTTGAAGATGCAAATCCAAAACCAGTCGTTATGCTTGAAGATCTGTCCAAAATTTATAAAAAATAATCATATAGAATGAACGTATTGTTTGAACCTTTGAGATTCACAAAGAACGTAGAGAGCAGAAAAAATCTGGAGAAACGCCTTTATCACTGAATTTCTTCGTACTATATATGTTCAACTAAACATTTACACAATAACGGAGAGGACAGAAATAACCTGAAGAAGCAAAGCGTTCGCCTTTATCCCCAGATTTCCCCTTTTTATAAAGGAATCAAAGAAATCTGGGGGTAACAGCGATCGGAAGGTTGTTCTGTCATCGGAGTGTCAGTGTAAATATTCATTAGTTGAAACTTATATAGAATACGAAATCAAGAAATCTGGTGATAACAGTGATCGGAAGATTGTTCTGCCATCGGAGTGGCCGATGTGAATCCTTTGTTCAATCCACTTGCGTTCATTCTATATAACAAGCCAATAACGCCGGCCGCGAGGCCGGCGTTGATTCGGAGGTGCCCATGTGAACAACTATATTGTCCGAAGGATCGCACAAGCGATCCCTCTTCTTTTTGTAATCTCCATCGTATCGTTCACCTTGATCAAGCTGGCGCCGGGCGATCCGGTGCTTTCCTTTGTTACCCCGAATATGGGGGCAGAAGATGTGGAGCGTATTCGGCAAAACCTCGGTCTTGATCAACCGATGTACGTGCAATATGTCGTATGGCTCAAAAATGTACTGTCTGGTGACCTTGGTTATTCACTGGTGAACCATCGCCCGGTTGCCGAAATGATTGTTGAACGTTTGCCTGCTACGTTTGGTTTAATGGGGGCATCGCTATTATTGTCTTTGCTGATCTCCATTCCGCTGAGCATGATTGCGGGTTCGCGTCAGAACGGTCTGTTTGACCGTGGACTCAGCCTGATCTCATACATCGGGATATCGATTCCTAGCTTCTGGTTCGGTATGATGCTGATCTATTTCTTTGCAGTAGAGCTGCACTGGTTGCCAAGTATGGGTATGCGAACGGTTGGTATGGACTCCGCTTGGGATATTATCAAACACGGCATTTTGCCATGTACCGTTTTGACCTTCATGAACGTATCCGTGTACATGCGGTACATTCGATCGAATACAATCAGTCAACTGGAAGAGGACTATGTTCAAATCCAATATGCCTACGGGGCAACCAAAGGAACGGTACTGCTTCGTCATGTACTCAAAAATGTACTGCTGCCTGTAATCACGATTCTCGGTATGTCTTTGCCGGAGCTGATTGCGGGAGCGTTTATTACGGAGTCCGTTTTCTCGTGGCCGGGGATGGGATCTCTCGGGATTTCGGCCGTTCACGGTTTGGATTATCCAATTATTATGGGCATTACGATGATGTCCTCTGTGCTGCTGGTCGTCGGAAACCTGGTAGCTGATATCTTATATGGCGTGGTAGATCCACGAATCAAGACAACGGGGTGAGACAAAAATGAATTCAATGCGCTGGCGTAATCTACGGACGCAGTTCCGACAGCAGAAACTGGGCCTTGCGGCTGTCATCATATTGGGCATCTTTGTACTCGCATCCCTGTTTGCGTTTCTGTCTCCACATGATCCAAATGAAATTGTAGTGATGGAGCGGCTTCAACAGCCGAGTGCAGATCACTGGTTTGGTACGGACGATTACGGACGGGATTATTTGGCTCGGGCGTTATACGGAGGACGAGTGTCTCTCGCCGTAGGTTTCCTTTCGATGGCAATTGCCGTTATTATGGGAACACTGGTAGGGACGGTTAGTGGTTATTTTGGCGGCTGGGTGGATAATACGTTGATGCGTATTGTTGACGTGCTCATGTCGATTCCATCCTTCTTCCTGATGCTGATCCTGAACGCATATCTGAAGCCGGGGATCGGTACGATTATTGTCATTATCGGGGTGCTGAGCTGGATGAATATTGCCCGGATTGTCAGGGCTGAGGCGATGTCGGTCAAGCAGCGGGAATACGTACTGTATGCGCGTGTATCGGGTCAAAAGCCTGGCCGGATCATTATGAAGCACATTATTCCCAACATTATTCCAACCATTATTGTCGCAGCAACCATCAACATCGCGAGTGCGATTCTGATGGAATCGTCACTAAGCTTCCTCGGACTGGGTGTTAAACAACCGAACTCTTCTTGGGGCAGCATGTTGAATGATGCACAGGGCTTTATTAGTGAAGCGCCGTATATGGCAATTTTCCCGGGATTGTTTATTTTGCTGACGGTGCTGTCGTTTAACTTCCTGGGGGATGTGTTCCGCGTAGCCTTCGAGCCCAAAGCGAACAAGCGATAGATGATTTTCGACTAAATATAGGTTCGACTAAACATTTTACACGAGAACGGAGAAGACAGAAATAACCTGAAGAAGCGAAGA
>NZ_LGRP01000005.1:0-61559 GCF_001636635.1 Paenibacillus sp. O199 | reverse complement strand
GGGGATAACAGCGATCGGAAGGTTGTTCTGTCTTTGGAGTGGCTAGTGTAAATATTCTTTGGTTGAACTTACACAGCGGGGTGAATACAATGACAGATTTATTATCGGTCAAACAACTGAAAACGTCCTTTGCAACTCGGGAAGGTCAGGTACAGTCCGTCCGGGGTGTGAGTTTTACGTTAAAAGAAGGCGAAGTGGTTGGGCTGGTCGGCGAATCCGGAAGTGGCAAAAGTGTTACCGCCCGTTCGCTGATTCGGCTGATCCAGTCGCCGGGCCGGATTACGGATGGTCAGATTCTGTTCCGTGGAGAGGATCTGCTGACCAAGTCGGACAAGGAGCTGCGCAAAATCCGGGGCAACCGCATCTCGATGATTTTCCAGGACCCGATGACATCACTTAATCCAGTGGTTCGTGTAGGCAAACAGATGACAGAGGTCATTCGTCGTCACCGGAAAATGGACAAGTCGGCTGCACGCAAGGAAGCGATTGAGTTGCTGCGGCAAGTGGGCATTCCTTCTCCGGAAGAACGGATTGACCAATATCCACACGAGTTCAGCGGAGGCATGAGACAGCGGGTAATGATCGCCATGGCTCTGTCCTGTAAGCCGGAGTTATTGATCGCGGATGAACCGACGACAGCGCTGGATGTGACCATTCAGGCACAGATTTTACAGCTGATGCAGGAACTGAAAGATTCCACGCAAACATCCATTCTGATGATTACGCATGACCTTGGTGTCGTTGCTCAGGTCTGTACCCGAGTGATTGTGATGTACGGTGGACTCATTATGGAAGAGGGGCCAGTGGAGCGTATTTTCGCTCATCCCCAGCATCCATATACTCAGGGATTGCTGCGCTCCATTCCGAAGCATGGCGAGGAAGGTGGACGCCAGCGGCTGGCAACCATTGAAGGTACACCGCCCAATCTGCTTCATCCGCCAACCGGATGTCCATTTATGGAACGTTGCCCACACGCCATGGAAGTATGCAAACAGATGCCTGCGTATACCGAGACTGCACCCGGTCATCGAGCGCTATGCTGGTTGCTGGACGATCAAGGTCGGGAACAACAACAAGTACAAACAGGAGCATCGTCAGAGGAGGTGGAGAAATGAGTACAGGAATCGATCAGCGTGAAGTACTGCTGGACGTGCGTGGTTTGAAAAAACATTTTCCGGTACGTGGTGCTGGCAAAGGCAAAGACGTCGTGAAAGCCGTGGATAACGTCAGTTTTCATATTCACAAGGGAGAAACATTTGGACTGGTTGGTGAATCCGGCTGTGGCAAATCAACGACTGGACGCAGCATCGTGAGACTCTATGATGTGACGGACGGAAGCATTATGTTTGGCGGACAGGACGTTGCGAAAATGAATGAACGCCAGTTGAAGCCTTTTCGCAAACGAATGCAGACGATTTTTCAGGACCCCTATTCTTCACTAAATCCGGGCATGAATGTCCTGCAGATTATTAGTGAACCCATGGAAATTCATAATTATGCTTCAAAAGCAGAGATGAAGGGGCGTGCGCTTGACCTAATGAACCGTGTGGGCCTGAAGCCAGAGCACGCGGAGCGTTATCCACATGAATTCAGTGGGGGGCAGCGTCAGCGGATTAGCATTGCCCGTGCATTGTCGGTGAACCCGGAGTTCATTTTGTGTGATGAGCCGTTGTCCGCTCTGGATGTGTCCGTACAGGCACAGGTGGTCAATATGCTTGAAGATTTGCAGGCAGAGCTGGGACTGACCTATTTGTTCATTGCCCATGATTTGTCGATGGTACGCCACATCTCCAATCGAATCGGTGTGATGTATCGCGGTAAGCTGGTGGAAGTGGCACCAACAGAAGAACTGTACCGTAATCCGGTACATCCGTATACCCAGGCATTGCTGGCAGCAATTCCTGTACCTGATCCAACGGTACGGAACGTTATGCCACCGATCTACAGTGGGGATACCGACCCATCCGCTCGGGGACGGGATGAAGAACCGGAGTGGATGGAAGTTTCACCAGGACACTTTGTATCCGGCTATCGAGACAGGATATAATGGATTAGGAATATCATGGAATAACGATATATAGTGACAGGAAGGTGTGAGTTGGATGAGTGCTGAGTTTAAGTTGTCCCAAAATACAGCCATTCGGCTGGAACAGGCTCGTAGCAAAGGCATGTCGGATGCATCTTTGTTGGAAGCGATACAGGCCAAAGATGTGGCTGCTTTTGATGCCGTGTCTGAGGAGCACTACAGATATGATGATCTTTTCTCTTATGCGGATGAGCATGGCGAGAATCTGGAAGGCGCGGTTAAAGACGGCTACCGGATTACCTTTAACACTCGTGGTGGTCTGGGGATCTATTTGGAGAAGTCCTTCGGATTACAGCCAGAGAAAGACTTCACTGTTGGTGAAGGCATCGTGACCGGGTTGAAATTAAAACCGGAGCAGGCAGATGTGCTGGCAAAACGCCTTGCATCAAACTGGGTGATTACAGAATCCAAAGATGTACCTGAGGGCCAAGAGCTGACGTTGAAGCTGCGGGCGTTGGTTTAGTGAAACAACAGACTGTCCCGTTTGCAGTGAATAACTGCGGCGGGATGGTCTTTTTTTTTTGCAAAAATAGAGGTGGGAGATTACAATTTACATATCATTAATCGGATGGAACATAAATTTGGATGCATTGCTTCCGGGATAGAGAGGGGACTTTCATAATGAATCAGCTAACATTTCTGGGAACCGGGGATGCGATGGGTGTTCCGCGGGTGTATTGTGATTGTGACGTTTGCACAGAAGCCCGACTTACGGGGATCAATCGCCGCAAACGTGCTGCTGTTTTGATTCATAGTGATGGCGAGCACGAACCTTTCATGATTGACTGCGGACCGGACTGGAGATCACAGATGGAAGACCAGGGGATGCGGATGGTGCAGACGCTGCTGATCACTCATGCGCATTTTGATCATATTGGAGGCTTGCCCGAATGGGCAGATGCGTGTCGATGGTTGGGTGTAAAAGGGCAGTTGTATGCACCACGGGAGGTGATCGCGACCATCCAAAGTCAATTTCCATGGCTCGGTCGTCATATGAATTTTCTGGAAACGGATGCGGATATCGAACTCGGTGGGTGGAAGGTGCACTCCTGGAAAGTTTGCCACGGTCATAATGGCTATTCGTATGCGTATCGATTGGAACGTGAAGGATACACCTGGGCGTATTGCTCGGATGCCATTGATCTGAAAGCTGCGGAGAAGCAGCCGCTATACGGGCTCGATCTGCTGGTACTTGGAACGAGCTTTGTTCATGAACTTGCGGAATTCTCCACACGCTCGGTGTACGATATGGTTGAGGCGCAGGAGCTGTTGCAGGATTTAAAACCGGGTCAGACCTATTTTACACATATGTCTCACGACGTCGATGTGCGCCAGAATTATGATCTGGATCAGGGGATTACGCTGGCACTTACCGGTCTGAAGGTGAAGCTGGGAGAATAGGACAACAATGCTAAAAATAAATTCAGAAGAGCGTATCCTTTGCCGGAGGTTCTTCGTTTACATAGTGTAAGGCAATTACAGCAAGTGAATTGAAGCAAGATCAATCAGGAACCAACAAAGGGGGGCCCCAAACATGGCCTTTGTGAAGTCCGTGGATTGCAGAATCAACAGACCACATAATGATAAACAGGTTGCACCATATAGCCATTCCGGTGTTCAAACCGGATATACGTTAGAGCAAACGATTGAAGCTGCGCTTCCGAGCCTGCTGGGCTCGTTGTACGCCTATTGCATGTCATTGACTGGTTCAGTCTGGGAGACGGAGGATCTGGTTCAGGATACATGTGTTAAAGCATTATCCTTTTCAGCTACCCGAAGAACGGGAATGACAGAGGACATGAACTGGGAAGCCTATCTTATCCGTGTTGCACGCAACACCTGGATTGACGCCATACGGAAGCGTGAGAACTTGGCAAGCAAATTGGAAAGCATGAAGCCATTTATGCAGGAATTTGAGGAAGAAGAGCGATTCGAGGAAGTCGAGTCCGCTGTTCAAATCCTTGTGGATGAACTGCCACCGTGGCAGCGAGCGATATATATGTTACGTGATTTGATGGGATACACGACGGTAGAGACTGCTGAACTGTTGGATACGACGGAAGGGGCGGTCAAAGCTGCCCTAAGTCGTGCCCGCTCTGCTCTGGCGAAAGTGAGGCACAGCCTGAACGAAACGGATTCTGATCAGACGAATCGATTGGAGGAACATCAGCAAAATCGGGAGGAACTGCGCAGTTATTTACTGGCGTTCCGCAGCGGTGATACAGCCCGTTTAATTGATCTATGCCTGAATCAGACCGATGATCCGATGGCTGTGGCGGGAACGATTTTGCAGCAGACTCTGCCGTCTCAATCGATGCAGCCAGTGATGTACAGTTATTCAAGCTCCGGTATGAGTTCAATGTCGTATGGGGGAGGATATACGGTCACCATGGTTGCGTAAACCGGGGAGGCAAAATGCATGAACGTGGTACCTTATGTTGTTGAACAGACAGCCCGCGGAGAGCGGAGCTATGATATTTATTCCCGTTTGCTGAAAGATCGGATCATTATGGTATCCGGGGAAATTGAGGATCAGATGGCCAATGCGATCGTGGCCCAGTTGTTGTTTCTGACCGCAGAGGACCCGGAGAAGGATATTCAAATGTATATCAACAGTCCTGGTGGTTCCGTGACTGCCGGATTCTCCATCTATGACACGATGCAATTCGTGAAACCTGACATTTCCACGATCTGCACAGGCATGGCAGCCAGCTTCGGTACGATCCTGCTGGTTGGTGGGACAAAAGGGAAACGGCTGGCGTTGCCAAACAGCGAAATCATGATTCACCAGCCGCTTGGCGGAACGCGGGGGCAGGCCTCGGATATGCTGATTCATGCCAACCGGATTATCCAGCACCGTCAGCGCCTCAATAAGCTGCTTGCCGATCATACGGGACAGCCGATGGAGCGGATTGAAAAGGATACAGACAGAGATTATTTCCTGACCGCTGCGGAAGCCGTCGAGTATGGTCTTGTGGATAAGGTGATTTCCAGTACGTAAGAAAAAAAGGTACCATACGTGCCAAGAAACACGACTAAAAAAACAAGGAAAATGAACAACAAAGTAGCCCGGGAGGTCATTCGACTTTTCGGGCTACTTTGCTGTTTTGTCTGTATTGGGAAAAAATTGAATGATTATTGACTCAGCCCATGTATAGTGTATATATTATATATATACACTATACATGGGCTGGATTGAAACCAGTGAGGTGAGAGAACATGAACATACTAATATCAAACGCATCAAGCGATCCCATCTACATGCAGATTCTAACCCAGATTAGACAGAGCATTTTAAGCGGGGAACTGGTTGCAGGGGAGAGTCTCCCCTCCATCCGTCAACTTGCAAAGGATCTGCAGGTCAGTGTAATTACTACCAAACGTGTCTATGAAGAACTTGAGAAAGAGAAACTGATTGATTCTGTCGTAGGCAAAGGCTCCTTTGTTTCCGGGGCCAATCAGGAGTTTATTCGGGAACAGCGGCTGAAACGAATCGAAGATAAAATGCTCGATATCCTTCGTGAGAGCAAGGAACTGGGCATGAGTGTTCAAGATGTAGTTAAGCATTTTACGTTGCTAGTTGAGGAGGAAGAAGCATGATGAACGCAATTGAGTTGCGCAACCTATCCAAAACGTACCCCTTATTCAAGCTGGATCAGATCACTTTGGATGTAAAACAAGGTTATATTACCGGACTTATCGGCCCGAATGGGGCGGGGAAAAGCACACTGATCAACCTGATCACCGGCTTGATTCATCCGGACTCTGGGAGCATCAAAACATTGGGAAAAGAGATGCCTGCTCAGGAAGTTAACGTTAAAGAACGCATTGGTATTGTTTCAGATGAATGTTTCTATTATGAGCATCTTACGATCCGTGAAATGAAAAGCATGATTGCTCCTTTTTATAAGAAATGGGATGAAAAGCAATTTAACAACTACCTGGAGCAATTCGAATTGTCTCCCAAAAAGAAGATTGAAGAACTGTCCAAAGGCATGAAAATAAAATTTTCACTGGCTATCGCTTTATCTCACGATGCTGAGCTACTCATCATGGATGAGCCTACATCCGGGCTTGATCCTGTGTTTCGGAGAGAACTGCTTGACCTGCTTGCAGATATGATACAGGACGAAACTCGATCCATTATTTTCTCGACTCATATCACGACGGATTTGGAGCGTATAGCAGATTATATTACATTCATTAATAAAGGAAAGATTGTGTTTAATGAAGCAAAGGATGATGTGCTTGAAAGGTACACGATAGTAAAGGGGGACATGAAGCTGCTGGATGCGGACACGCGAGGACAATTCGTCGGAATCCGTGAGACAGCGGTTGGTTTTGAAGGCTTAGCAGATAACAAGGCGGAGGCAGAACGATTATTTGGCAATTATGCTCTTTTACATAGACCCTCCCTCGAAGACCTTATCTATTTTACGGCCAAGGGGGAAAAGCATCATGCTTAACTTGCTTCGCAAAGATTATATCGCTTTGAAAAGCTCGCTATGGTCCATCCTTTTTTATTTTGTTGTATTCAGTGTCGCATTTATCCCGACAGTGGAAATGTCGATGTATTTTGTAGGGATCTATACCGCTTTTGGCTCGATTATGCTTGCAACCATGATTGATATCAAAAACCATAATCATAAATTTCTTGTCACGCTCCCGCTTAGTCGCAGAAACATTGTGCAAGCAAAGTATCTGTCTGCCGTTCTCTATACGCTTTTTGGAGTTTTCGCTTCGTCAGGCGCTCACTGGCTGGTTAACTTTCTTTTTCCCGAACTGAACAAGCCCGACTTTTCGGTACTGGACATCCTGATTTCGATTGGAATGGTGCTGGTTTTAATTTCGATCTATATGCCTCTTTTTTACGCCCTTAGTAAAAAGGGAGCGGGAATAATTAATACGGTTTTCATGATCGTTCTTATTATTTTAGCGCAACCTGTCGCCTCGCTCTTATATATGGCAGGCGAGAACGGAATGGGTCGTGCTTCGGTTTATGTTTTTATTTCAGTTTGCATTCTTCTGTTGTTCATTGTCTCCTATTTTGTAACGGTCCGACTGTTTGCAAGGAAAGATCTATAGGATGGATGAAGAAGAATTTCAATAAAAAAACTTTAAAACTTACTTTGCCAGTCGAGAACAGCAGAACAGCAGCCCAAAAAGTAAAGTCGCCAAACGGCGACTTTTTGTGTTACAGAAGATTTAAAATTTGTGACCTGCCAGACAAGCTGTCGTTAATCTGCAAATGCAGATTTTGCAAACGTATCATCACGTATTTTCAGCCAACGCAATGAGTCTGCTCATGCCTTCTCGGATTTGCTGCTCGTGAGCATAGGAGAAGGAGAGACGCAGCTTGCGACTGGCGTTCGCATCGGAAGGATCGAATACCGTTCCCGGCACAAAAGCGACGGAATGCTCCATGCATCGGTGAAGCAAGCGCCCCGTATCTACACCTTCCGGAAGCTCCGCCCAGATGTTGAGTCCACCCTCAGGACGAGTCCACGTCCAATTGGTTTGTTGAAGGCACTGTTCCATTAATTCCATCCGCAGTTGAATGGCGGTACGCAGCTTGGACAAGTGCTGGTGCATGCGTGGGGACTGGAAATAACGAAGGAACAGCTTCTGATTCAGCAGAGGTGATCCGTTATCTGTCAGTGCTTTTACGGCCTGTAATCCTGGCATGAATCGGGGGCGGCACATAATGGCGGCAATCCGCAGACCCGGCACGACATATTTGCTATAGCTGCGAATATAGAGTGTATGCCCTGTAGTATCGTATGTGAAGATTGGCGCAGGAGGTTTTTCCTTGAAATAGATATCATAGGTGCTGTCGTCTTCCACCAGAAAACATCCGTACTGTTCCGCCAATTCAGGCAGTTGTTTGCGCTGCTCAGTCGGAATATTGATGCCCGTGGGGTTTTGGAAGGTCGGCGTCATATAAAATACTCTTGGCTTTTCCTGCTTCATCAGGCGTTCAATCTGTTCTAAATCGTAGCCATCAGGATGAATATCCGTAAAAATTAACTTGGCACCCTGTTTGCGAAAAATTTCCATCGCAGGGCCGTACGTTGGCCTCTCCATGAGCACACGGTCACCGGGTCTGACGAGACTTCGGGAGATTACATCAATGGCCTGCTGTGCACCTGAAGTAATCAGCACTTCATCTGCCGAGATGTAGAAACGTTCCTTTGTCGTCAGATGGCTTGCCAGGGCACTACGTAGCTCCAGATCTCCCTGAATAGTGGAGTATGTGCCAAGCAAACGAGGGTAAAGATCCAGTAAATCCCGCATCAATTCTCCCCAATATCGGTTGGGTAGCAGGGCGGGGTCGATCAATGACTTGGAAAATTGGTACTCCGCCTCCAGGGATTGCACGCGGGCAAGTGAATCCCAATGCAGCCAGGCAGACACGGCCGGGTCATCGGCCTGATCGGTCACGGGAGAAGGGTCAGCAGGACTGACATAATAACCGGACTTATCCTTGACGTAAACGTTCCCGCGTTCCTTTAATTCCTGATAGGCCTTAAAAACGGTGAGACGATGTACACCGAGCAGCTCGGACAGGCTCCGCACGGACGGCAGCTTCTCATGCTCTTTCCACTCTCCGGCCTCGATCCGTACAACCAGATAATGTACCACTTGCTCATATAGTTTCAAGCTGTTATCTGTCATCAACATGGCTTTGCCCACCCGGCTCACGCTCCTTTTGAACTCCATTGTAACAGCAAACGGGAACTAACTGTTCTGTTTTATTCATTCTGTTCTGTAGACAGTGCTATATGATGGAGAACAGATGAAGGAGGGGCTAGCATGGTTGCAGTAGCATTTACCGTAATGTGTCTTATTTTTGGAACAACGTTTCTAGCGATTAAAATTGGCGTGGAGGCAGGCATGCCACCTTTTCTGTCGGCCGGACTGCGCTTTATCATTGCAGGTGCTCTAATGTTTGCATGGATGTGGATGAAAGGGAAAGTGAACCTGTCTTTATTATGGCGGAAAGAGATGCTCTTGACGGGGGCTGGACTGACATTTGGTACGTTTGCGACCTTGTATTGGGCTGAACAATATGTGAGCTCGGGTGTTGGCGCGATTCTGTCAGCAACAGGTCCACTGATGATTATGGTGATGCAGACAGCGTTGTTGCGTCAAAAAACGTCTGCACGCATGATTGCGGGATGCCTAATTGGTTTTGCCGGAGTTATCCTCGTTGTATTGCCTGGTGTATCCATTGGTGGTAATTCACTGTGGTTATGGGGCTGTATTGCTGTATTGGTGGGTGAAGTCTGTTATTCGGCAGGTGCGTTGTACTCCAAAAAGGTCATTAACCAGTTTAAGGAGGCTAGTCCTGTAGCAATCAATGCGGTTCAAATGATGTACGGAGGTTTGCTGTTATCCGCGCTTTCGGCGGTGACCGAATCGTGGAACACTACTGGACTGGATTGGATGCCAGCGATATCATCCCTGATCTATCTGACGGTAATCGGTTCGATGGTCGGGCACAGCTTGTTCTACTGGATCATGTCTCGTACCAACCCGTTATTCCCGGCGACCTGGTTATACATTTCTCCTCCGATTGCGGTCGGACTTGGGGCGGTTCTCTACAATGAACATGTGATCTGGATTACATGGTTAGGCGTTGCGCTGATCGTTTCAGGTTTGCTGGCGATGAATGAGAAAGTGATGGGGTGGCTTAAAAAGGGAAAACGTACAACTTCATTGGGTCAGACTTCCAAATCCATGGTAAAATAGGGAATATATATTTTACGCAGGAATGAGGCGAGTAATCCATTTGAATAGACAGGGGATCGGTGCTGTTTTATTGTTTGCGGGAATCGTGCTCTATGGCATGATCCATATTGGGACCATTATTCATTTACCGGACGTAACGATCTGGTTCAATCAATGGGGCCGTTATCTGCAAGCCACTTTTGAAACGGGTGGCATCATTGGACTTATCTTGGCCATTCTTTTATTCATTATAGGAGTAACACTCCTGCTTCCTAGGCCATTGGCCGATTTATCCAAAGGGAGAGTAATGAAGGAGATCAGTGAGCGGAATCGTGAATTTGACGAGAAGTATGGCAAAATAGAATAATTAACAGTTTTATTACAGAAACAGCCCTGCACAAGCGATTCATCACCGTGCAGGGCTGTTTCATTGTATCTTGAAATAACATGTTTTATATGGACTCGACCTCTTAAAAGCTTACTCTGCGTTCAGTACAAACTTCTCAATCACTTGCTTCACGCCGTCTTCGTTATTGCTCGCGGTAATGTAATCTGCCAGCTCTTTCAGAGCAGGGATCGCATTTCCCATCGCTACACCAAGACCAGCAACTTCCAGCATCTCATGGTCATTCCAGGAATCCCCGATGGCAATGCACTCGCTCAATTGGTGACCGAAGTGTTCTGCCAGGAAGGTTAGTGCATGGCCTTTCGTTCCTTCGCGGTGCATAATTTCAAGGAAGTATGGCTTGGACTTGGTGATGTGTACTTCTGATCCGAGCAGTTCGCGCAGGGCAACCGCAACCTCATCCAAGTAATCCGGCTCATCGATGATGAGCAGTTTCGGTGTTTTTTGCTCGATCACTTTGATGAAATCCGGTTCAATGTGGTACTGAGTACCATTCAGTTTGGCGTAGTCACGCAGCTTGTCGTTTTCTTCACGGGCATACAGCTTGTCGTCAATGTACGTTTGCAGGTGCAAATTATGCTCCAGGCAGTAGTCGTACAATTTGCGGGAAGCGTCCTGTGGAACGTAGCGCTCATAGAGTACTTTTTCGTCCAGCAAGTTTTTCACCAAAGCGCCTTGATACGTAATGATTGGCACGTTCAGCTTCGTTTGGCGAGCGAGTGCTTGTGCAGAAGCATAGGCACGTCCGGTTGCCAGTGTTACAACGACACCATGAGCTACCGCTTGTTCCAGGGCAGTCTGTGTTGCAGGCGTTACTTCCTTGTTATCGTTGATCAGGGTATCATCAATGTCAATTGCGATTAATTTGTAGGTCATCTGTGTTTCTCTCCTTTTTTATCTGTATCTATAACAACGAACGAATAGATAAGCATTACACGAGACCACTCCGACTGCAGATTCATCTTTCGATCGCTGTTATCCCCGGATTTCATTGAATCCATTCCCCAGAGGGAAAATCCGGGGATAAAGGCGAACGCTTCGCTTCTTCAGATTGATTCTGCCTTCTCCGTTAACGTGTAATTCTGGAATTCGTTCTAAAATTATACTCACATCTAAATTTTATTCTTCAAGGAAAATGAGGCCAATAAAGTCCTCCAGCTCCAGGTTACCGAAGTAATGTTTTACATCCAGACCCTCAAGCGCAGTACGCACCTCAGATTCCTCGTAACGCTTGCCACGCAGCATATCTTCAATATCTGCTACATCGCCTACGCCGAAGAAATCACCAAAGATTTTGATATCTTCAATCCGTCCATCTTTGATATTCATGCGCAGATCAATGATGCCGACAGGGAATTTACGTGTATGCTTCACATTGCTTTCCGGGGAAAGCCCGTAGTTCCAGTCCCAATTGTTATAACGCTCAGCAGAGATTTCGTTGATCTTGTCCCAGTCTTTCTCTGTGAGTTCATATTGAGGAACATCTTGTGGCTCCATACGGAAAATATGGCGGAGCAGCTCGTCCCGGAATTGTTCAATGGTCAGATTGCTGTCAATCAAATCACGAATATTCGCTACACGAGAGCGCACGGATTTGGTGCTCTTGGACTTGAACTTCTCTGGATTAACGTTGAGTGAAGCCTGGACGTGGTCGAGGTTCAGGTTAAACATCAATGTACCGTGACTGAACATGCGGCCACGCGTAGAGAATTGGGCGTTGCCCGAAATTTTCTTTTCTCCGACTTGCAGATCGTTACGTCCCGTCAGTTCGGCATTAACTCCGAGCTCTTGCAGGGCCTCCACCACAGGCTGCGTGAATTTGCGGAAGTTATGGAAGGATTGTCCGTCATCTTTGGTAATAAAGCTGAAATTGAGGTTGCCCAGATCGTGATAAACGGCTCCGCCTCCCGAAAGACGACGTACGACTTGAACACCGTTATCCTGAACATACTCAATGTTGATCTCTTCAATGGTATTCTGGTGTTTTCCGATAATAATGGACGGGCGGTTGATGTAAAACAGCAAGTAACTGTCATCCATCGGCAAATGCTTCAGAATGTATTCCTCAATGGCGAGGTTTACAGAAGGATCTGTAATGCCCTGGTTATCAACAAACAGCATGGTCATTCCTCCATTAATGTATGTGAGGGATGTATATCCCTTATGTAGTGATGCTTTACGGAATCGAAATTCCTTCTCTATTGTAAACGAATTGTCGAAAGGACACAAAGAAATTGAAGCCGCAAAGGGCTTGAATAGTCAAATCAGGATTGACCCCTGCCTGCCACGACATCCATAATAAAAAGGACATGCAGAAAGGATGACGGACAGGATGACCGGTTTAATTGAAGTTTTCGGACATGGCGGTGATGTGGAGACGGCCGCGGCACGTTTTGGAGGGAATCCTGCAGATTTCCTCGATTTTAGCGCAAACATTAATCCTCTGGGTCCACCTCGGGAAGTGCTGAAGGCTTTGGAGCAAGGAATGCATACGGTACTTCGTTACCCCGATCCGGGTCATCGGGCGTTCAAAATATTGCTTAGTGACCGGCTGGATTTAACCCCGGATCACATATCTGTGGGCAACGGGGCGGCAGAAAGCATGGCTCTAATCTTACTTGGACTTGCGCCGCGTAGAGTAGGTACGGTAGAGCCCGGTTTTTCGGAGTACAGCACATTATCCAAACAATTTGGAGCAGAAGTCCACCATGTTCAAGGACGGGAAGAGCTGGACTGGCGAGCAGAACCGGAAGATATTGAGAAGCTGATGGAGCGGGTGGACCTGCTTTTCCTTGGACAGCCCAACAACCCCAATGGGGTTCAGTATCCGGTGGACGTTCTGCAACGGCTTGCTCGTAATGCAGAGACAACAGGCACGATATTGGTTGTCGATGAGGCATTTATCGATTTTATTCCTGAATCACAGCGGCAATCGCTTGCATCCAGCTTGAAAGAGTATCCGCAAGTGATCATCATTCGTTCGATGACCAAGTTTTATGCGATTCCAGGCCTGCGACTGGGTTATGCGATGGGTCGTCCCGAACTGATTCGTGCCATGACAGAGAAACAGGTCACCTGGAGTGTGAATGGGCTTGCACTGATTGCAGGAGAAGCCTGTCTGAGTAGTGGGGAGGATTATGAACAGGAGACACTGGCACTTGTATCATACGAGCGAGAGAGATTAACGGAAGGCTTGGAGGCTTTGGGATGTAAGGTGACGCGAGGGGAAGCGAACTTTATATTGGTAGCCCTGCCAGAGCCGTGGAAAGCGACGTCCATGCAGGCTGCTCTCGGTGAACGGGGAATACTGATCCGAAGCTGCGCGATGTATCCCGGACTTGGGGAACGACATGTACGTTTTGCGGTCAAGGACGCGGAGGCTAACGGACGTTTACTGGAAACAATGGGAAATGTTATTACGTCTAATCCGACAACCGGATTAGAGGCAGGGGGACACAACGATGGCACTGCCATTCTATAATTACTCCCATTTACAAAAGGACCAAAAGGAGCAGAACGAATACAGATCTTCTGTGTGGCCGGGATTATACGTCTCCGCACATGAACGGCATATTAAAGCATCCAGCCCCTCTGTTGTAACAGCACTCTCCAGTGCCGTGTATGGGGGCGGCATGATTGAACTGGATCGTATATTCAACATCTATGTGGACAAACATTATCGCTGTGACGATCCACCACGTGATATTGCTGATCTGTTGAGTGAATGGCAGGAGCAGCAGGATCAATGTGCCGGTCTTCTGACTGCGGTTCGATTGGAGCACACAGCGATCCAGGAATACGAAAGTGATGAGTTCGGATTACTTTGCTGCACTACAGCAGGGGTATCCAATGCTGCACGGGCGGGTTCTGCAAGAACCGTGTTTGATGCTGCGGGGAATGAGATGAGCAATGGGACGGTGTCCCAGAAAATTGGGAAGGTTTCGGCTTCAACCTATACTCCCGGTACGATCAATATCATGTTGTGGATGAATGGGCGTATGACTGCTGGAGCGATGGTGAATGCCATTCAGACTGCGGTAGAGGCAAAGGCCGCTGCGTTAGCTGATTTCGGTGTGGCCGATTCAGAGAATGGTCTAACCGCAACCGGAACAACAACGGATGCCATCGTACTCGCGGTAAGCCAGGCTGAAGTAAATAAACCGCTCATCAGTTACGCCGGGACGGCTACGGTCATGGGTGCAGCGATCGGCAGGCTGGTGTATGACACGATAATGGAAAGCCTGAAAGCCGCGCAGGAGTGGAAAGAGAGGAATAACAAGCAATGACATCTCTGCTGATTCAATGGGCTTCTTGGCCGATCTGGGCGGGAATGGCTGGAGCCTGGATTATTGTAGGAGCATACATATTGGATCGCTGCATCGGAGATCCACGCTGGATTCCTCATCCGGTGATTGGTATGGGAAAGGCCATCTCTGCACTGGAGCGGGCGATAAGATCGCGGGCGGACTCGAACCAGGCTCTCAAAAGAGCGGGCGTGTTATTTCCCCTTTTGATTGCAGGCGGTTCTTTTGCACTGACTTGGGGATTGATCTATGTGCTGGGTCTTATTCATCCCGCTGTTGCGGTTGTGGCAGAAGTGGTGTTAATCGCAACCACCATTGCCTCGAAAGGTTTGAAGGATGCAGGTATGGAAGTTTACCGCTATCTGAGTCAACAGGATTGGCCTGCGGCGAGACGTTCACTGGGTATGATTGTAGGACGTGATACGGCTCATCTGGATGAACCGGAGGTTGTGCGTGGGACGGTAGAGACTGTGGCGGAGAATATCGTGGATGCCATCGTCTCTCCACTGTTCTATGCCCTGATTGGTGGTGCACCACTTGCCATGGCCTATCGAGCGGTGAATACACTGGATTCGATGGTAGGTTATAAAAATGAAAAATATCTGCATCTCGGTTGGGCGTCTGCCCGTCTAGATGATTGGGCCAACTGGATTCCCGCGCGGCTTACCGCCTTGCTGTTGATTATAGGAGCTTGGTTCATGAAGCTGGATGCCAGAGGGGCTGCACGCATGGTGTCCCGGGATGCAAGACTTCACCCAAGCCCAAATAGCGGTTTTCCCGAGTCAGCGGTGGCCGGAGCGCTGGGCATAAGACTTGGTGGACATAACGTATATCACGGCGTTGCTTCATTTCGCGCATATATGGGCGAGCCTACAAGACGGATGGAAGCAGAAGATATTGTACGAACAACACGGCTTATGTTCTGGTCGGCAGGTTCTTTTGTTTTATTATGTTGGTTGGTCACCTTCGGGATATGGTCTGCTGGAGGTGCACTGTTATGGAGATAGAAGCTGGACATGGTGGCATGCAAAGCCGTGAGATTATTTTGATACGTCATGGTACAACGGCGTGGAACTTGGAAAAAAGGTATCTTGGGCATACTGACATCGGACTGTTGCCTGAGGCAAAGCAGGAGCTATCTTGGCTGCGTGAGCAGTGTAGCGATATCACATGCGACGCCTTGTATTGCAGTGATATGCTGCGTTGTCAGCAGACACTTTCACACATTGCATCGTCCCAAATGGGACAGGCCAAGCTTGATGCCCGACTAAGGGAGATCGACTTTGGTCAGTGGGAGGGGTTGACCTACGATCAGCTCAAGGACAATCCGCAGTACCGAGACTGGATCGATGCGCCGCATGAGGTAACGCCACCGAGTGGCGAGCCTTGGACAGCATTTGCAGCGCGGATTGATTCATTTATGGAAGAGTGTCTGATGTCCTTTTCACCAATACTGCACTCTCGCAGCATAAACGTGCCAAAAGTAGCCGTGATTACGCATGGCGGTGTTATTCGTTATATTGTGTCACGTCTCATTCCGAATCAAGATTTCTGGGATACGCAGGTAGTACCAGGACAAGCGATAAAGATCCGGCTGGCTGGCGATGGGGATAGCTGGGTTGGAACCAGATTGACTTTTCCGTAAATCGGGTTGTAAGGATGTACAATATAACCTATAATCACAACAGAAGTGTGACTTAGCAAGTGCATCATCGGATGGAGGCTCAACAAGCCCTGCCAACGATGCAGGATGCTCACTTGAATGGTTAAACAATATTAGCGACCATGGGTCCCGAGTGCATGCAGTAATGTTTCATGCTTTTATATAAGGCGATGAACGGCAAACGGGTGAAATAGGGAAGCCGGTGTAAATCCGGCACGGTCCCGCCACTGTAAATCAGGATGAATTCCTGTAAGTCAGGTTACCTGCCCTGGACGTATAAACCGGTGTTCCTTCGAGGAAAGGACAGCGTTTCGGGCAGTTCTCTGTGCATATACAGCGCCAAGCTGATCATGCACAGATCGCCACATGCGAGACGTCATCCCTGATCCTGACCCAAGGATTGGGGATTTTATTTTTTCGGAACACAAATTCAAGCGGAATTGGGACAGGAGCACTACTCACTAGAATGGATAGAGAAGGGGAGAATGAACACAATGAATTTCAAGACATGGAAAGGCGTAGCGTCACTGCTGAGCGCAGCGATGCTGGCACTGACGTTGGCCGGATGTGGTACAACAACAAACGAGGGTACAGGAACCTCGCAACCTGCACAGGAGCAATCCCAGGAACAGGCTAAAACAGATCTCAAAACACAATATCCACTCACGGTTACAGATGCTACGGGTGAATCGTTTACCTTTGACAAAGCACCAGCCAAAATCGTATCTGTATCTCCGGCTGAAACGGAATCCCTGTTCGCACTCGGATTGGACGAGCAGATCGTAGGGGTATCCGACTATGACGATTATCCAGAAGCAGCAACAAAGAAACCAAAAATGGGCGGCATAACAAAGCCTAATGAAGAGTCGATTATTGCAGCTGAAGCAGATATCGTATTTACAGGTATCTCGATGAGCAAAGAGTCAGTGAAGAAACTGCGTGATCTTGGCATTACGATTTTCAAAACAGATCCTAAATCAGTGGATGATGTGATGAACAACATTGAAACATTTGGTAAAATCACGGATCATCAGGAAAAAGCACAGGAGATCATCACCCAGATGAAAAAAGATGTGGCTGATGTAACTGAAGCTGTGAAGGCAGTTAAACCAGAAGAAAAGAAAAAAGTATACGTTGAATTCTCCCCAGGCTGGACTGTGGGTAAAGGCGAATTCATGGATGAATTGATCACACTTGCCGGAGGAAACAACGTAGCTTCCGACTTGACTGGCTGGAATCAGATTAATGAAGAGAACATTATTGCTTCTAACCCGGACGTCATTCTATATGCGAACGATGTCATTGATGAAAATTCCAAAACATTGGATCAAATCATCAAAGCACGCAGCGGATGGGATCAAATCACGGCTGTGAAAAACGATGCAGTCATCGGTCTGGATGCCAACCTGTTGAGCCGTCCGGGACCACGGGTAACCCAAGGTCTGAAAGAAGTAGCCAAAGCGATCTACCCTGATCTGTTCAAATGAGTAAAAAGCTGGCAGTGTACGGAACGGCCGGAATTGTGCTGCTTGTGTTAACCGTGCTCATCTGCACGGGCATCGGTTCGGTTGCCCTGCCTGTCCGGGACATTGCGGGCATCTTGCTTCATCGCATCCCCTGGCTGGGCGACTGGATTGTTCCTGACTGGAATACAGCAGCAGAACAGATTATATGGAAGGTCAGATTCCCACGTGTACTGCTTGCCGTGCTTGTAGGTGCATCGCTGGCGATTGCCGGAACTGGATTCCAGGGGGTTCTTCGTAACCCTCTGGCTGATCCGTTTACCCTGGGCGTATCGTCCGGTGCATCGGTAGGTGCGGCTTTTCTGATTTTTTTCGGATTGCAGTATGCACTGATTGGGATCTGGACTCTGCCACTGGTCGCGTTTCTGACGGGAGTAATCACATTGTGGTTTGTGCTGGCCCTCGCTCGTGAGGGACGCAAAATACCGACACACAGCCTCATTCTGGCTGGGGTGGTCATGCAAAGTTTCCTGGGAGCAGTCGTCTCCTTCCTGTCGACCATGTCGAAGCAGACAATCAATGAAATTATATACTGGACGATGGGAAGTCTGGCACTGCGTGGGTGGTCGTATACGGCCATCCTTTTCCCGTATTTTGTGCTGGGGCTGATTTTCCTCTGGAGCCGTGCGCGTTCGTTGAATGTGCTTGCCTTGGGGGAACGACAGGCTGCTCATATCGGGGTTAAGGTGGATGGATTGAAGCTGTCGGTGTTAGCTGTGGGTACGCTGCTTACCGCAGGCGCTGTCTCCGTATCCGGCGTGATTGGCTTCGTCGGCTTGGTCATTCCGCATATTCTTCGGCTCATCGTCGGACCTGATTATCGCTTGCTGGTGCCTTTGTCAGCGATTGGGGGAGCCATCTTCGTGGTCTGGGCAGATACGATTGCACGCTCATTGCTGGCTCCAACCGAAATTCCGCTGGGTGTGGTTACGGCTTTTGTTGGAGCGCCATTTTTTGCGTATCTGCTGCACCGGAACAAAAAGCTGCGGAAGGGGATGATGCCATGAGTACATTCATGAAAACAGACCTTACCAAGAGTCGGCCGATGATAGAAGTCAAAGAAGCTGGTAAAATGTATGGTAACCATCGGGCTCTGCATGCGGTGGACTGGCAAGTCACAGAGGGTGAATGGTGGGGCGTTGTTGGTCCAAACGGCAGTGGAAAATCGACCCTGCTTCAGCTACTTGCCGGAACCGAACAGCCAAACGCAGGCAGCATACAGATTGATGGACGCGACATTTCCTCATACACCCGTAAAGATCTATCGCGCATGATTGCTGTCTTGCAGCAGGATGGACTGCCGGCCATCTCTTATCCCGTAAGGGATGTTGTCGAGATGGGACGCTACCCTTACCAGAACTGGCTTGGCAAAGAATCGTCGGATGGAGCAGCGGTAGTTGATAAGGTGTTAGAGGAGTTGGGTCTGAGTGACATGGCCGAACGACCTTTGGATGCACTGAGTGGCGGGCAACGGCAGCGGGTTGCGCTTGCCAAAGTCATGGCTCAGGAACCCAGACTATTATTGCTGGACGAGCCAACCACCTTTCTCGATATCAAATATCAATTGCAATTCATGGAGTTATTATCAGCGTGGCGTCAAAAAAATCATATTACGATTGTGGCAGTGCTGCATGATCTGAATCTGGCCGCGCAATTTTGCGATCATATTCTGGCGCTGCGTGACGGGACTTGTGTAGGCAGTGGCACACCCCATTCGTTGATGACGGAAGAGAACATTCGGGAGATCTTCCGAGTGAGCCCGGCCATGGTGAATCATCCCGACAATGGATTGCCACAGCTTTTGCTAAGACGAGAGAAGAAATGAATGAGGCGGGGGAGACCCCATATTTTGATAAAGGAAGTGCTGGCTGTATGAATAATGAACAGGTGTTGGAACAGTTAATGGGTCGGATCGTGGGTCCACATGAGGCAGTTGCGGCTGAAGCTTCCGCGCAAGTGGATGCATTGACGAAGCCACCCGGCAGTCTGGGCAAGCTTGAACAGCTAGTTATTCGTCTGGCGGGAATCACCGGTGAGGCTCGGCCTTGCTTTGATCGAAGAGCTGTCATCGTTATGGCTGCGGATCATGGGGTGGTTGAAGAAGGGATTAGTGCTTTTCCTGCTGAGGTAACGCCGCAGATGGTCCTGAATTTCCTAGCAGGGGGAGCGGCTGTCAATGTGCTTGCGCGCCACGCTGGAGCTCATGTGATCTGTGTGGATATCGGGGTGAATGCGGATCTGGATCATCCAGACCTGGTCTCCCGCAAAGTCCGCAAAGGAACAGCCAACATGGCGAAGGGTGCTGCAATGACCCGGGGCGAAGCGATTGAGGCCATTCTTGCAGGAGCTGAAGTGGTCTCCACCGAGGTTGCGAAGGGAACGCAGTTGTTTGTGACCGGAGAGATGGGGATCGGGAATACAACTGCTAGCGCTGCGGTGATGTGTGCATTAACCGGAACAGCACCTGCTTCAGCGGTTGGCCGGGGAACAGGCGTAGATGATATCGGTTTGCAGCGCAAAGCCGCAGTAGTCAGCCAAGCCCTCAGCGTGAATGCTCCGAATGCAGACGATGCACTCGATGTACTGTGCAAAGTGGGCGGACTGGAGATTGCCGGACTGACAGGCGTGATTCTTGCTGCTGCTGCAAACGGATGCCCGGTTGTCGTGGATGGATTTATCTCCACCGCTGCCGCGTTGATTGCGAGTCATCTTGCTCCGCTCAGCGCAGAATACATGATTGCTTCCCACACATCGCATGAAAGTGGACATGCAGCGTTGCTGCGTGAACTGGGCCTGAAGCCCATGCTGGATCTGGACATGCGACTGGGTGAAGGTACCGGAGGCGTGCTTAGTCTTCATCTGATTGATGCGTCATGCCGCATTTTGAACGAGATGGCGACATTTGCAAGTGCGGGTGTATCTGGTGGCACGAACGAGACTCAACCTACGGAGTCTTCATCAGCTTCTGCTGATTCCTCTGTACAAGGAGAGGTATCCTCATGAGTGTACTCGTGACAGGCGGGGCGCGAAGTGGCAAAAGTTCGTTTGCCGAGCGTCTCTGTATGCAGCGATCCTCTGAGGCTTGGTATGTCGCTACGGCTCAAGCTTATGATGACGAGATGCGCGAGCGTATACGCCTGCATCAGAGCCAGCGGGATGAAGCAGGATATCTATGGCATACGGTGGAGGAACCGCTGGCATTGCCTGAGTTAATTACACGAATGGGAGAGTCCCATACAGGTACGTCTGCACCGACCGTTCTGGTCGATTGTCTGACACTGTGGCTCAGCAATGTGCTGTTAGCGCATGAACATGAACCGGTGCAGGTGCTGTACGATCATATGGATGCGCTGGTAGCGGCCATCCAGTCGTACCCGGGTCTGCTCGTGCTTGTCACCAATGAAGTAGGGGACGGTATTGTGCCGGAGTATGCGCTGGGCAGAAGATATCGGGATCTGGCGGGCATTCTCAATCAGCGGATTGCCGCGGTTTGCCGCGAAGTGTTTCTGGTGACAGTGGGCATTGCGATTGAGCTGAAAAGCAGGGAGTATCGTTTATGAGTAAAGGCGATCTTGAACAAAAACATGCGGCTGCGGCCGCTTTTCAATTTCTGTCCCGTTTCCCGGTGAAAATGCAGCTTGATTTCGTCCCGCCATTATTGCGGGAGAGTGTAGTGTATTACCCGCTGGTTGGTGCGGTCATCGGATTATGCGTCTGGCTGGGCGGAGCCCTGACGGGTGCACTGCTTCCATCGTTTCCGGCAGCGGTGTTAACCTTGACGTTATGGGTATGGCTAACCGGAGGCCTTCATCTGGATGGCTGGATGGATACGGCAGATGGGCTACTCAGTTATCGAACCCGTGAGCGAATGCTGGAGATTATGAAAGACAGTCGTGTGGGGGCCATGGGCGTAATCGCCTGTGTCCTGCTGTTGATGATGAAAGCAGCATTGATTGCTGACTTTATCGCACGTGGTAACTGGGCCTATGGAGCTTTGCTCATCCTGCCGATGATCTGGAGCCGTTGGTTCATGGTATATGCCATGGCGGCCTGGCCGAATGCCCGCAAGGACGATGGACTCGCTGTCCTGTTCAAGGGATTGGGGGAACGGAGGGAAGTCCAGCGTGCACGAAGCTCCGCGGTTGGGCTAACCATTCTGTCAGGTGTGATCACATGGGCTGCGGTATGGATCTTCCAGCCGGATACAGCCATGTTCCAGGTACTGGCGACGGAGAATGGATTGGGGACGTTACCATGGTGGCTATATCCTGTTGCAGCGATCATTGTGGTACCATTGGCTGGTTATGTGATTGGCAAATTCGTTGCCGGGCGTATCAGCGAAAGGCTGGGTGGACTTACAGGGGACACATATGGAGCCATGAATGAGCTGCTTGAGGCCGCACTGCTAACGGTACTTAGTCTGTTACAGGGATTCTTTTTGATATAACGCTGAGAGTGGAGGTGAGGGAACGTGGAAGATACTTCTGCACAAACGTCCGAACAAACGGCAGCAGTATTAATGCTGCAAGGGACGGCATCGGATGTGGGGAAAAGTGTAATTACGACAGCCTTATGCCGAATATTCAAGCAGGATGGCTTCAGGCCGGCTCCGTTCAAATCACAGAACATGGCACTGAATTCTTACGTCACGGAAGACGGCAAGGAAATCGGAAGAGCCCAAGGAGCACAAGCCGAGGCATGCGGCATTGAAGCGACAACGGATATGAATCCAATCCTGATCAAGCCGGTTCGGGATATGCATTCTCAGATTGTCGTGCACGGTGTGCCTCTTACACAGATGAGTGCGTGGGACTACCGGCAGCATTTCCTGCCCCAAGCCAAACAAACGGTCATGGATGCGCTGAATCGGTTGCGCGCGACGTATGATATTGTGCTGATGGAAGGTGCGGGAAGTCCTGCGGAGATTAATCTGAAGGATCGGGATATCGTTAATATGAATCTGGCAGGCTGGGCGGATGCTCCGGTTATTCTGATATCGGATATTGATCGTGGCGGTGTCTTTGCCTCCATTGTAGGTACTCTGGAGCTGCTGGAGCCGCATGAGGTTCAGCGTGTAAAAGGATTCATCATCAACAAGTTTCGTGGAGATCTGTCCCTGCTGCAGCCTGGGTTGGACTGGCTTGAAGAACGGACAGGCATTCCTGTATTGGGCGTATTGCCTTACATAAGTGATATTCAGATTGAAGCGGAAGACTCCGTAGTGCTGGACTCCATGCGACACGGCAAATCCGGTCAGCAGGAGCTGGACCTGGCAGTAATTCGTTATCCGCGTATTTCAAACTTTACAGACTTTGATGCCCTTTCTAGGGAGCCGGATGTGAATGTGCGGTACGTGACTTCTCCCGATGAATTGGGGCATCCCGACGCCATTCTGCTTCCAGGTACGAAGGATACGATCGGTGATCTGGCATTTCTGCGTGCGTCGGGACTGGAGCAAGCGATTGCCAGCCAGACGGAGCGTAAACATGTTCAGCTTGTTGGGATATGTGGTGGATATCAGATGCTCGGTCAGCATCTCAAAGATCCATTTGCGGTAGAAGCGAATCAGATTCAGGAAGCCCATGGATTGGGATGGCTGCCCCTATCGACAACATTTCTACAGAACAAACAAACGGTAAGAGCCTCCGGGCATGTTCACAGTCATCATCCAATTCGTTTGCCCAAGGAAAGTGATGCAGCAAACTCGTTGCCGATCCAGGGATACGAGATTCATATGGGTGTTACCGAGTGTCTTGAGCCTGAACGTGTAACGGCCTTATTCGAAATCGCCCATCCGGGAGGTCAATCCTTCAATGAAGGCTGGGGCACGATGGATGGCAAAGTGTGGGGAACGTACCTGCATGGTTTGTTTGAAAGTGATCAATTCCGGCGTTCATGGCTCAATGGTCTGCGTGAAGGAAAAGGGCTTTCTCCATTGCTGGAGACGTACAGCGCACGTGAACGCAAGGAAATGGAGTTTGACCGTGTAGCTGAATCATTACGTTCTTCATTGAACATGCAGCGTGTATACGAGATTATGGGCGTTCAGCCACCTGAGTAAAAGGAAGCATCCTGATGTGCAGTCCAAAAGAATACCCCCATGCGTGGCAACGTTCCTTGAAACCTGGAACGATGCTGAGCATGGGGGTATTTGTGTACCTAATGTTAAAGTTTGATTCGAATATGGAAATAATGGGTTAAAGGTATTCCGGTTAGTTTATTTTGAAGTTCTTCATGGCGGATTGCAGTTCTACCGCTTGCTCATGTAGATGACGTACCGTGCTGGAATGGGAGTCCATTTCATTCAGTTGGAGATCCGCTGTAGAAGCAATCTCTTGCATGCTTTGACGGGATTTGGACGTGATCTGAGCCGTTTCTTCCACGGAAGCACTGACTTCTTCAGCTCCAGCTGATACTTGCTGGGTAGAGGCCGATACCGTCTGAATGGTCAGATTAACGTTCTGAATCAACTCGTTAAGCTGCTGGAATGCGGAGCCTGCCTGTTGAACCACGTGAGTACCTGATCCAATCTCTTGGGTTACCCGGTTCATGGCATCAACGGAACGTTCAGCATCTTCACGGATAGTACCCAGGTAATCGGAGATTTCCTCCGTAGCTGTCTTGGATTGCTCCGCCAGTTTGCGTACTTCTCCGGCAACAACGGCAAACCCGCGTCCATGCTCTCCAGCACGTGCTGCTTCAATGGAAGCGTTGAGGGACAGCATGTTAATCTGTTTCGTGATTTCAAAAATGGATTGAACGATAGTTCCTATCGCGATCGAGCGCTCGTTCATCGTTTCCACATAACGCAGAGATTCGCTCGCGGTCTGGCCGACACGTTCCATTTGCTGAATGGCATCCTGTGCCAGACGGTTACCGTTAACAGCTTCGTTTGCAGCATCTCCGATCTGCTCGGATACTTCGGCAGAAGAGGAGGCAATATGCATGATGCCTTGCGTGATTTCTTCCATGGCTCTGGCATTTTCGGCTGCGCTGGAAGCGATACTTACGCTGCCTTTCTCGGCACTTTCTGCAGAACGACTGGAGTCTTTCACCATACCGGACATGGATTCTACCCGTTTGAGCAAATCATTGGAGCCTTCCACAACTTCATTGGATGTGGAGAGGGCACGGCTAATCATTTCTTTCAGATTATGAGTCATCGTCTGGAAGCTTGAAGCGAGCTGTGCAATTTCATCCTTACCTTTAATCTGAAGTTCAGCAGTCAGATCTCCTTGTGATATCTGTTTGCTATGTTGAACGAGCTGAATGATCGGCTTGGTTACACGTTTGATCATGCTTGTTGAGATGAGCCATCCGAGCAAAAAGACCAATGCCGTGATACCGAGGCACAACCAGAAGATCTGTGCAATTTTGTCCTGAATGAATTGGGCATCCATGCTAACAGCCATGATCATGTTACTTCCTGCGATCGGAATAAAGGCTGCTTTATGTACACCGAAGGAATCGGCATAAACTTGGCTGATTTCCATTTCTTTTTTCTCAGTGGCCTCATTCATTGCTGCTTCTACTTTAATCTCATCTCCGGCTTTCATGCCCGAGGAGGTATTTGCGATGACCACGGTAGCTTTACCATCCTGAATAGAGACAACGTATGCTCCGTCCAGATTATGCTCTTTGGCTTTGCCAGCCAAATAGGATTCCACGGTCAGTGCAGCACCTTCAGAGCCAGCTCCGCCACTCTGTACTTGCAAAATTTTAGAAGCGGATGTGTTCTTGTATATATCCTGAATGGACGTGCCCAGGACCTTGTCGAACTGTGGAAGCACGTAACTCTGCATAATATTCATGGAGACAGCATAGAAACTGATACTAAACAACAGGGAAGCAACCAGCAGTACGAGGAACAAAGTGCCTCTAATTTTACCGGCAACGGTGCGATTTCGAAACATAGGATCATCCTTTCACGTCATGTTCATTAACATCGTCGCTTTTCCGTTATCGTAAGACTAAATACCAACGAAGAAAGGCCTAATTTTCACGTTGAGAAAACTTGGGAATAAGCGGATATACCTATATTACAAAATTAACCGGAGGTTGAATACAATAATTTTCACGATTCAGTGTATTTTTTTCAGGAATAGATGAATTTATTACACGCATATTACATAATATCAATTAATACCTACCAGAATAGTTTGTTATGTGATATATTGTTGAATATCGCTTTTGAGCGAGTAGAAAACCGGAATATCCGGTTACTCACACTGAGGAGGATTTATACAGATGAATACCTTTTTAATCATTTTGAACGTAGTGGTTATGCTCGCTCTTCTGGGTGTCCTGTTCTGGATGCAGAAGAAACATATTTCCTTTACCAAGCGTGTATTTGCGGGTTTGGGCATCGGGGTTGTATATGGCGTCATTCTGCAACTGATCTACACATCTGATTCTGAAATCATTACCAAGTCGGTCGATTGGTTTAATCTGGCCGGTTCAGGATATGTTCGTTTGTTACAAATGGTCGTGATTCCATTGATCATGGTCTCTATCATATCGGCCATCATGAATCTGAAAGGCAAGCAGAATCTCGGTAAAATGAGTGTTTCGATTATCGCGATCTTGTTGATCACGACGGCTATTGCCGCAGGGGTCAGCATTGTGACAAGCTTGAGCTTCAACCTGACTTCCATTGAGATCGAAGGTGGAGACCGAGAGCTTGCACAGGGGCAGAAGATGGAGGAACGTCTCGTTGACGTGAAGGATCAGACGATTCCACAGCAAGTACTGGAGTTCATTCCGTCGAATCCATTCGCGGACATGACCGGAGAACGTCGTACATCCACACTGGCGGTTGTTATTTTCTCGGCGTTTATCGGTGTGGCGGTGCTCGGATTGGATCGCAAAAAACCACAGCAGGCGGAAACATTCCGAGGCATGGTCAATGCGGTATATGCGGTGGTTATGCGAATTGTAACACTGGTGCTCAGGCTGACGCCTTACGGGATTTTGGCACTGATTACAAAGGTAACGGCCACCACGAATGCGGATGAGATTCTGAAGCTGATCAAATTCGTGATTGCATCCTATGTTGCGTTGCTCGTCATGTTCATCATTCATCTGATTATCATTGCGCTCTCTGGGTTCAACCCACTCACGTATCTGAAAAAGGTTCTGCCGACTCTGGTATTTGCCTTTACCTCTCGTTCAAGTGCGGCAGCAATTCCGCTTAACGTGGAGACGCAGACGAAGAAACTGGGTGTATCCGACGGGATTGCGAATCTGTCAGCAAGCTTTGGGGCCACGATTGGTCAAAACGGCTGCGCCGGGATCTATCCGGCCATGCTGGCGGTGATGATTGCTCCAACGGTCGGAATCGATCCGCTGAGCTGGGACTTCATTATTACCCTGATCCTGGTTGTCATGATCAGTTCATTCGGTGTAGCTGGTGTAGGCGGCGGGGCAACCTTCGCTTCCCTGATTGTGTTGTCCACGATGAACTTGCCGGTAGCTCTGGCAGGATTGTTGATCTCGGTTGAACCGCTGATCGATATGGGTCGTACAGCATTGAACGTGAACGGGTCCATGACTTCAGGACTTGTGACTAGCAAAATTCTGAAAGAAAACGATCATGATACATTTAATGATCAAAGTCGTGATCTGGATTCAGCCGTTCAGGCGTAATTCAGATTCATAATAGGCGGATGGCAGTTACTGCCACAAGCCATGCAAGAGCAGCCGTTCTTCGGGTTAATCCGGAGGGCGGCTTTTTGCTTTTAGCATCCGTTGGGCATACGGTGAATATCATCTGAAGCCAGTTGGAGTTATTTAGTGCTGTTCAAGCTTGGGGAAATGTGATAGAGTATTCATGTTTTGGCCCAGAGCCAAACCGCGGTTCGTAACCATCCCGCGTAATCAAAACTAGGAAGGCAGTGTATTTATATTGTTTAATTTAGGATGGGGAGCGCTTTTCGTTCTCGTAACGTACGGCTTTTTTCTTTTGTGTTACCGCTTGTTCGGTAAAAAGGGTCTTTATGCCTGGATTGGTGTGGCAACAGTCATTGCCAATATACAGGTGACCAAAACGATAGATATTATGGGTATCGTTCTGACGCTGGGCAATACGATGTATGTCAGCATGTACTTGACCAGTGATTTGCTCAATGAGAAATATGGACCAGGTGAGGCACGTAAAGCCGTATGGTTCGGGTTCTTCACTTTGATTATGACGACAGTGCTGATGCAGATGGTATTGTTCTTTGAGCCAGCATCGACGGACTTTGCACAGGAGTCGATGGAAAAATTGTTTGGTATGCTGCCACGTCTGGCACTCGGTAGTCTGACAGCCTATTTCATCAGTCAGTTCCTGGACGTGCGACTATACACTTGGCTGCGTAAGGTGGCGCCAGGGCGTAATCAGTTGTGGATACGAACCAACGGTAGCTCGATCATCAGTTCGTTCGCGGATACACTGGTATTTTGCACGATTGCGTTTGCTTTCATCTATCCATGGGACGTTTGGCTTGAAATTTTCTTGACCACATATGTGATCAAATTTGTATTGACCGCGGTAGGAACGCCGTTTCTATATGCTGCACGAAGCTTTAAATTCAAGGATGAAGCCTAGATTCGTAGTTAAGTTCTTCTGCAAAATGCTGAATCCAAACACAAAAGTCCCGCAAAGCCATGCATTCATGGTTTCACGGGACTTTTGCTTATGACCAAAAAGGATTAGTCCGTCAGGATTTGCAGCTCTTTCGGATATGTCGTCAGAACTTCTACACCCGTCTCCGTCACAAGTACATCATCCTCGATACGTACACCGCCTGCTCCGGTTACATAAATACCCGGCTCAATCGTAAATACCGTACCTTCCTCCAGAATGTCCATGTTCTGACCATGCAGTGAAGGATACTCATGCACGTCAATGCCCATTCCATGTCCAACTCTGTGCAGGAAACGTTCGCCGTATCCGGCTTCTTCCGTAACCTGGCGTGCTGCACGGTCAATATCCGCACAGGTGACACCTGGCTTAACTGCACGAATGGCAGCTTCGTTTGCTGCGAGCACAGTGTTATAGATGGTTTTAAGTTCAGGTGAAATGTCACCAAAGGCAAATGTGCGCGTAATATCTGATGCATACCCACCAGCGTAGACACCCATATCAAACATCAACAGATCGCCATGCTGCAATTTGCGTTCACCTGGTGTGCCGTGTGGCAAGCCTGTTTTGGGGCCAGTGAGCACCATCGTATCGAAGGAAGGGCCGTCTGCACCCAGTTTTTTCATCTGGTATTCCATTTCGGCAACCAGTTCGATTTCGGTTACACCTGTACGAACGTGAGACAGTCCTTGGCGGAGCGTCTCTTCGATCAGATGAATGGCGTGGCGAATGCGAGCGACTTCATCCGGTGTTTTTTTCACACGCAAGGTGCGAAGCAAAGGGCCGACATCTTCAAAGTTGGCAGCGCCCAGCGCGGCGGTCAACTGTTCATAACGTGCGACAGTCACGTATTCTTTTTCGAGACCTACACGGCCCAGGCGTCCTTGATAACGCTCAAATAAAGCGTAAGGATTGTCCGTATCTGAATGCGTGGCAATGTTCGAGACCGAAGAAGCGGCTGCTGCAGCTTCCTCGTCAAGTGCAGGCACGATCAACAGCGGATCTTCGCCGCGTGCAAGAACAAGCCCGAGGAAACGCTCATGCGGATTACTCGCAAAACCTGTTAAATAGTAAATATGCTTCGGATCTGTAATCAGCATGGCGTCCAATCCTTGCGTAGACAGACCAGCTTCCAGCCGGGATAAAGGAGTTTGATTCATAATTTATATGTCCACCTTTCATTCGTTCTATCTTTCTATTATAGAAGAATGTCGGGGAAATCCAAATGGAGGAAGGAATGATGACTGAAAATTAGCTTTAACTACCCGTTTGAGTGGCAGGTAGGGAGGGTAATACAGGGCGAAACCGCGTAGGGTTGCTAATTTGCTTACTCAATAACTTACCTATTTACTTACTTTGAAAATGGACAATCCTTGAAACTAGGATTACACGATATAACAAAATTAGAAGGGAGATGTATTCATGAATAATCGACTAAGCGTTCCGTTATATGCTTCTTTACTCAGTATGGCTTTGCTAACTGCTTGTGCTTCGGGTGAGCCAACGACAGAATCGCAGCAGACGTCACAAGGACAGGGTACAGGTCAGGGGCAGACAGCGGAAGGTGGTAATAACGGTGCGAGTGGTGGGGAAGAGGAAACAGACGAAAATACTGTAATCCCTTACGAGGCTTCCATGCTGGTCGACGGACTCAATGTACCTTGGGAGTTGGTAAGCGTGCCTGATGGACGGATGTTTGTAACAGAGCGACCAGGTACCATTCAGGTCATCGAGAACGGAGAGCTGGCATCTGAACCTCTGATTGAATTTACTGCTCCATTTAATGAAGAAGGGGAAGGTGGCTTGCTTGGACTTGCTGCTGATCCGGACTTTGATGATAACGGTTATCTGTATGCATACCATTCCTATCTGGAAGGTGGTGGTGACATTGCCAATCGGGTATTGCGCTTGAAGGTAAGTGACGGGAAGGCGACTATAGACAAGGAGCTGCTCAGTGACATTCCTGGTGGGGTGAATCACAATGGAGGACGGATCAAGATTGGCCCGGACAATCTGCTCTATATTACGACAGGTGAACGCTATGAGCCGGAGTTGTCCCAAAACGAAGATAGCTTGGGTGGCAAAATATTGCGGATTGGTCTCGACGGATCGATCCCAGAAGATAACCCTTGGCCAAATTCACCCGTGTACAGCATGGGGCATCGGAACGCACAGGGCCTGGCTTGGAACCCGAACAATGGCTATCTGTACGCTACAGAGCATGGTCAGCGTAATTTTGATGAAATTAACCGGATTGAAGCAGGTGAGAATTATGGCTGGCCAGAGGTAGAGGGAGACGATGATAATAATGGCACATATCAGGCTCCGCTTGCCCATAGTGGAGATGAAACATGGGCTCCATCAGGTGTAGCCTTTATAGAGGAAGGTCCGTGGGCCGGATCACTGCTTGCTGCCAATCTGCGGGGTGAACAACTGCTTAAAATTACTCTGTCCGAAGATGGTACACAAGTAACGCAGGTAGAGCCGATTTTTAAAGACGAGTGGGGACGTATTCGCAATGTGACTGCCGGAGAAGACGGGAAGTTATACGTGCTCACGAACAACCGGGATGGCAGGGGATCGCCACGCGATGGAGATGACCAACTGATCGTTCTGACGCCGAAACCGTAACATTTACAATAGAAAAGGGGTTGTCCCGCCATGTTCATGACGTATGGGACAGCCCCTTCGCTTCATTATTTACGTAAATATAGCTTAGGTTGCAGGGACCAATTAGTCCGCACTTTCCGCGAGTTCGGCAATGCGCCGACTCGGCTCATCGGTGTACTCGCCACCATGGTAACAAAGTACCTTCTCCAGCTTCAGGCCAAGCAGCCTTTTCAAGCTGCGAAGTGCTTCAGGCATGTCCGGTGTTGCGGGTGGAGAAGGACCCACCAATTCATCATCGACCACACGTAATTCATCGGCAGCGAGCAGGAATTGTTGCTCCCGGAAGTAGAGGCAGATATGTCCTGGGGTGTGTCCTGGTGTATGAATGACCTGGATGCTGCCTTGTAGAGGAAGCATGTCACCATCTTCTAGCACTTTGGATATTTTGAACTCAGTCCGTTGTGAGATCAATTGTTCCGCCAGCTCCGCTATAGGTTCAGGTAGCAACGCTTTGCGTTCTGGCGTGAACTTGATCATGGGCTCTTTGCCCGTGATATACGGAATTTCATCGCTATGCGCCCAGATTTCCACTTCGGGAACAGCATTCACCAGGGCACCAAGATTACCAATGTGGTCAATATCGGAATGTGTTACAATAATGCGCTTGATATCAGATAGCTGAACGCCTTCATGCTCCAGTGCGGACTGAAGTTCGGCGAATTGGCCAATCATGCCTGTATCCACAAGCGTAATACCATCTTCATCGCGCAACATAACAGGATAGATCGGGTTTTTACCCGCAGGTGTGACAATATGAAGATTTAGAACCGTAATATCCATGGGTTGATTGTTCATATTTGTTTCCGGATCGAATCCGGGGCACCTCCTTTGTCGTGTAGGATCATTTTGAATCATGCATTCGTCAGTTCTCTGACTGATTATATTTCAAGTGTTTTCTATACTTCTTCACCGTATCCAGGATGAATTCAAACTCTTGCTTTGCATCGTGATTTTCTCTAATAATGGAAGCATAAGAGAAGTTGGAGTGAATAAGTTTATTTCTCAGTTGAAACACTTTGGCTATTTCTTCTTCAAATTTCTCTTCTCCCGATTTCAGGGAAAGATGCTGATTTTTCAATTCAGCCTGAAGGATCTCGATATTGGATAATGAGCGGTATGCAGGAGTTTTCATCAACTGGATCGAATTAAATTTTTTTTGATACGTTTGCTGGTATAGTTGATTTAGCAGGTCTTCAATAATCGTGCATAATTCAATCGTCCATGAACTATATTTTCGCTCTTTCCGTTTTTGGGTAAGCTCACCAATCTCTTCATCGTTCCACAGTTTATCTTTTTCATACAGGGATGAGTCTATCTTTTGCTGGAGATTTTGAACTTCCTGTTCGATGAGTGCAATCTCAAGTTTCGCTTCTTTTTTCAGTTTCTTGAAGTCTTCTTTGGTTAGCATACGTATCCTCCCTATAAGACCAATATGTGTTCTTTCAATTATCTCATATTGACGTCAGTAGTGCTAAAAAAACAAGAAGACGAGAGTTCCAAAATATGAAGAACCTCTGGTTCAGAAGGGAAGTACCTGATGTCCATTCCAACAGCCATTGTTACGGGAGCCAATTCAGGCATGGGTCTGGCAACCACCATTGAACTTGCAAGGCAAGGGTATCACGTGATTATGGCGTGCCGCAGCGAGAAGCGCGGACAGCAGGCACTGGAGGAGGCTCTGCGTCAGTCTGGCTCTACTGCGATTGAATTGATGCTGTGTGACCTGGGGTCACTGGAAAGCATCCGTCATTTTGCCCAGTCCTTCCGTGAGCGTTACGACACACTTGACGTTCTCGTTAATAATGCGGGTGTCGTCATGTTGAAGCGCCAAGAAACCTCCGATGGTTTCGAGCAAGCTATCGGTATTAACCATCTTGGACATTTCCTGCTTACCTTACTCCTGATCGAACCGTTGAAGTCTGCGAAGCAGGGGCGTATAGTGAATGTTTCGTCTGGTGCCTACAAAGCCGGCAAAATACATTTCGAAGATCCCCATCTGCATAAAGGCTTCAATCCAATCAAAAGTTACGCTCAATCCAAGCTGGCTAACGTGTTGTTCACCCGTGTTCTGGCCCGCAAATTGGCGGAAACCCGGATCACGGTCAACTGCCTTCATCCCGGTGCGGTTGGTACAAGTATTGGCGTAGACCGCAATACTGGGTTTGGCACACGCATTATGGCTTTGGTGGGCAAGCTGCCGTTTTTCCTTTCACCTGAAGAAGGGGCACAAACGGCCATCTATCTCGCCACAAGCCCTGAAGTCGCCGGCGTAACCGGGCGTTACTTCTATCAACAAAAGGACCAGGAATTGAAAGCCCATGCGCTGGATGTCGCAGCTGCTGAGCGTTTCTGGACATGGAGCGAAGAGCAAGTCGGACTTAGACCAGAAGAAAAGTTGTAATTGTTGGCCGCTCGAAGCAAAAGGGGAAACATTCTTGGAACAGAATTAGAGGCAACCGTTTTCCATAATAACGGCTGCCTCTAACGTTAAGTTTCAGCCCATTCCTGATTAAGCGCTTAGGCTTTGGCCTTCACAGCTTGCTGAATCAGCTCAATAAATGCTTCAATGCGCTGAATGCCTTGATCGCCCTGACCGTATGCACGGACAGAGGCGGATGAGGCATTTTTCTCATTTTCCCCCAGTACAAGCGAGTAAGGCACTTTCTCCATCTGAGCTTCACGGATTTTGTAGCCTAGCTTCTCACTGCGCAAGTCTGTTTCTACTCGAATACCGGCAGCCCGCAGCTGGCTCTGAACTTGAAGCGCATAATCTGCGTAATGATCTGACACTGGCAGCAGCTTCACTTGCACGGGCGCGAGCCAGAGCGGAAACGCACCTGCATAATGTTCAGTCAGGATGCCGATGAAACGATCAATTGAACCATAGATGGCACGGTGGATCACGACAGGACGGTGTTTCAGGCTATCTTCGCCAATATAAGTGAGATCGAACTTCTCGGGCATTTGGAAATCGAGTTGAATTGTTCCACACTGCCAGCTGCGCTTCAGTGCATCGAGAATGTGGAAGTCAATTTTCGGACCATAAAAGGCACCATCACCCTCGTTAATGCGGTATTTCACACCGCGCCGATCGAGTACATTTTGCAATGCGCTTTCCGCTTGATCCCACAGCTCTTCCGATCCCATGGAATCGTCCGGACGAGTGGACAACTCAATGTTGTATTCGAATCCAAAGATGTCGTACATGCGTCCGATCAATGAGATCGCCTGGTTGATCTCTTCCTCGATCTGCTCTGGCATCACATAGAGATGGGCATCATCCTGACAGAAAGTCCGCACCCGCATCATGCCGTTCAGAGCGCCTGAGAATTCATGGCGGTGGACCTGACCGAATTCCATCATACGAATCGGCAGCTCACGATAGGAATGGAGTGTATTTTTAAAAATCAGCATGTGTCCCGGGCAGTTCATTGGTTTCAGGGCAAAAGTGGCATCGTCCACTTCCGAGAAATACATATTGTCCTTGTAATGCTCCCAGTGACCGGATTGCTCCCACAGACGGTTGTTCATCATGAGGGGAGTGCGAACTTCCTGATAGCCTTCCTGTAGTTGCAATTCACGGGAGAATTGCTCCAGTTCTGTACGCACAGTCATGCCTTTGGGCAGATAGAACGGCATACCGGGTGCTTCTTCGGAGAACATGAACAATTCAAGCTCTTTGCCCAGTTTGCGGTGATCCCGTTTTTTCGCTTCTTCCAGCATGTGCAGATGTTCATCCAATTGGGCTTTGCTCGGGAAAGCAGTGCCGTAGATGCGTTGCAGCATTTTATTATCCGAGTTGCCGCGCCAGTATGCACCAGCCACATTCAGCAGTTTGAATGCTTTGATCCGACCAGTGGACGGAAGATGTGGGCCTCGACAGAGGTCGAAAAATTCTCCTTGGTCATAAATCGAAAGCTCAGCGTCCTCTGGTAAATCCTGAATGAGTTCAAGCTTATACGGGTCCTGAATCTCTCCAAAGATGCGAAGTGCGTCCTCCCGGCTAACTACCCGGCGGCTAATCTTTTCATTTTCTTTTATGATTTTGTTCATTTCTTGCTCAATGGCAGCCAAATCACTGATTGATAGAGCATGCTCCAGATCGACATCGTAATAGAATCCATCTTCAATGACAGGTCCGATGCCCAGCTTCACTTGTTCCGCACCGTAGATGCGTTTGAGAGCCTGCGCGAGTACATGAGCTGTGCTGTGTCGGTAACGATACAGACCTTCCGCGCTGTCTAAAGTAACGATGACGAGTTCGCAATCTTGCTCAAGCTCCCAGTCGAGATCGACATTCTTACCATTTACGATTCCGCCGATGGCTTGTTTGCCCAGACTTGTGCTGATGGATGAGGCGACCGCTCCTACAGTGATGCCTGCGTTGTAAGAACGTACAGCTCCGCCTTGCAGGCGAATTTCAATCGGATGCCCGGGTTGCTGTTGATCATTCTTCGATTGGTTGCTGGATTGGCTGTTTTTATTCAGATTACTCATGTGAACCACTCTCCAATATTCAAATTTGAAGCGCAAAAAACACCCGTCCCGGAAAAGGGACGAGTGCGCTCAGCTCGTGGTTCCACCCTAATTTGGTTATGAATGCTCCTGAACACGACCAGCCGCCGCAAGCAAGAACATCATAACCCTCATTGGAATCCGTTATCGGGGATCAGACGGTGAACTCTACTGACAGCTTTGTCCGGAATTCATGAAGAAAACCGAAAAGCTGAAGTTCGAGGTCACGGCTGCAGAGGGGTAATTCCGGTCCGTTCGCTGAAGAAGGTTTCACCAATCCCTTCTCTCTCTGGGCAGCACGCAAACGGAATCTTGTCTCTGGTCATCGCCAAATATGCAAAATCGATATCCATTGAATTGATCTTAATATCGTTGAAGTCCATATCAATATATTGGAACAGGTGTTATTGAGTGTCGATTATATAGATTGAAAATGAAAAGGTCAAGCGGAATGTTTTTTTTACCCATGTTCTGATTGTCCATCCCATATTAATCGAATGACAGTACCCTCACCAGAAGTCGATTGTACTTCAATACGGCCCTGCATCGCTTCAATTAACCCTTTCGTAACCGCCATGCCAAGGCCTGATCCGACATCGGACGTACCTGTATCGGTCCCTCGGTAATATCGTTCAAACAGCCTCCAGACCAGTTCCGGGTCCATTCCTTGACCGTCATCGGCAAAATGAACACTGAACTCACCTGTCTGCTTACCCGGATGCACACTAACGGTCAGAGTTGACTCCGCTGGATTATGCAGAAGGGCATTAGCGGTCAGATTATCCACAATGCGTTCAAACGAAGGAATATGCACATGGCCGTATACCGGAACTTTCGCAGGCCGGAAAACAATACGTCCCTCGCCATATACCGGGTTGCGTTCTGCACGCTGGACGAGATCATGAAGTAGCGTATTTACGTCAGTTTCTTCCACAGGTGGCTGGTATCCACCGCTGCGCAATCGGTACGTCATGGCAAGGTCATTCACAAGTCGGTCCATATACATGGATTTATCCAGCATAATGCCCGCAAATTCTCTCACTTCTTCCGCGGACCAGCTATATTTCTGTGCTTCAAGCATATGTGCGTATCCCTGGATGGAGGATAGCGGTGTCTTGAGATCATGCGTTATTCCGGCGATCCATTCCTCACGCAGAGATTCGGTCTGTTTACGGAGCTCTTCATCTTGTTTCAATGTTGCGGATAATGCCTGCATGGAGCGAAGCACTTCGGCATACACGTGGTATTTCCGTTTCCATTTGCCATTTCGTCGCTGACTGCGAGGTATGCCGCCAATGCCTTTGGGTTCTTCATAATGTCCTTGTTCCAGTCGTTGGAGCCATTGGAGCATATGCAGCATGGGGGAACCGAAACGATTGGCGTACCATAGGGCCAGCAGAATTAGCAAAATGACAACGGATAGGATCAGCACGATGAGCACTGGGGTCAAAATGAAATTATAGGGATTTTCTTCCCCTGTAGCAGTTGGATCGACAGGTATACTGAGCATCCAGGTCGTGCCATTCTGTTCATCGTAAAAGGTTGCGATCGATATTCCATATCGATTGGGATAACGAATACGCAAAGCCAGTTCCTGTATGTTGTAACTGCTGGGAACGCCCATGGCAGGTTTATTATAAGAGACCAGCTCTTGACCGTAGGCATCCAAAATTTGCAGATAGGCACCTTTGGAACGGATAGCATCCTTTTGTTTGGGGCGCAGCATAAGCTCTCCATCGGCGTAATGACTGTCCTCCCGGGCTTGATCGAGTAAGGATTTGACCTGATTGCGTTCGCCGTACAGCAAGGTGAACATCTCGCCGTTTTTCTCCCGGATCAGCATAACGATCTGGTACGGGAACGGCTTTTTGCCTTCCCAGTATGCGATCAGCTCTCCAGGCATGTATTGCTTCGGAACGTCATTCGGTGTATCAAAATCATCAATGACGTAGCCTTTTTCATCCACAACCTGAAGCCATCCCTGATTTTTCTCGACCTGCTTCAGCAGTCTGGGATCATAGCGGACCGTCCCATCGGGCATAATTTCTGCGGTATTAATCAGTTGGTCAAGACCACTGGTAGCGAAGTCATCCACCAGGCTCACTTCATTCACCTTTTGAACGACCCAATAGGTGGCTGCAGAACCCAACAGGATGATGAGAACTACTGCGCCAGCGAGCATACCGATAAATCGGGTCATTAATCTGCGACGAATACTCATGCGCGTGACACTTGGTTAGGCTGAATGAGTTTGTACCCCAGTCCCCGAACATTGACGAGAAACGCAGGGTTAGAGGGGTCAGCTTCAATCCGCTCACGGATACGGTGAATATGAACCATAACGGTGTTGTCATCGCTGATGGATTCCGAACCCCATACGCGCTCATACAATTCCGATTTAGTGAAAATACGATTGGGATGCTTGCAGAAAAAGAGCAGCAGCTGATAGACAAGAGCCGGACAGTTTACCGGCTGGCCTTCAACCTGAAGTTCACCAGCTTGTTCAAATACTTGAAAACGGCCAAAATCATATACCCCTTCCTGCACGGCAGGAAATGACGAAGTTACGTCAGAAGAGGGTGTAGTCGCCGTTGTAGTCGCCGCCATTTTGGTAGGTAAATAACGTTTCAGCAGTGATTTGATCCGGGCGACCACTTCCAGTGGATTAAATGGTTTAACGACATAATCATCGCCGCCAACGGCGAATCCGGTTAACTTGTCATAATCCGTTGTTTTGGCGGTCAGAAAAAGAATCGGTGCATCGGTCACTTGCCGCAGGAAGGGACAGATCTCCAATCCGCTTTTGCCAGGCAGCATGATGTCCAGAACGATACAGTGATAGGTTTTATTTTCGCAGGCGGCAATCGCCTCTTCTCCAGTGGTAACGGTGTCGATGTCTACAAATTGCTCTTTGAGCAGGACGGTTTTGAGCATATGTAAAATGGCTTGTTCATCATCAACTAGCAGTATGGAGACGTGATCCATGATGTGAAATGACCTCCTAGGGCTTCCTGTTTGTTTATTGCTAATCATACCATCCGAAAGGGCTATGTAGTGTGTGAGCTATCTTAACGGAATCTTAATTATGAAGCCATAGAAGACGCTACAGTTTAACTACATGTAAGGATGGGTTAGACGAAGGATAAGATTCATTCTGTACACTTAACAGGAAAGTATAACGAACACAGAAGGGATGTAGAGAATGAACAGTTTAAAAGAAGGATCTAAAATTCGTGCGAATCACTTAAATGGCGGGGGAAGTCTTCCGAAATCAGGATATGCTGCACATGAGAAGTTACAGAGCAAAAAGAGCTGGAAGTTGCTTGCCATTGCCCTTGGAGCCTGCGTGATGTTGTCTGCCTGCGGTAACAGTAACTCGATTACATCCGAGCAGGCGGAGCAGCAGTCCAAGGAACGGACGACAAATGCCAATGAAGCGAGTGAGAGTACCCATCAGGCAGAGAATTCAGGTACAGAGGTGAGCGCCATCATTACACCCGACAATTTCATCGATACGTTAATGAACGGTTCCAAGGATGCCATCTACAGTCAGATGAGTCCCGAGTTGAAGGAAGCACTAACGCTTGAACAGTTTAAATCGTCTGCGGATCAATTCCTTGAGGGCGTAACTTCCTTTGATCTAGTGGTGAATGCCAAAGTGAATCATTTAACTGAGCTCGCCTGGAAGGATCAAACAGGAGACAAAGGCATTCAAGCCTATTTTACCGAAGCAAATCAGATTGAAGGGCTGTTAATCCAACCACTGGAACCCCATGAAGATACGGATCAAACATTCACCAAAACAGAATTTCAATTTCCAATGAAGGGTGAATGGTATGTGTTCTGGGGAGGCAATGATGTGATGTCAAACTATCATTACGAGCATGAAACACAGCGCTATGCGCTAGATATCATTCGCACCAAAGCAGCTTTCAGTTACAACGGAGATGCAAAGGTGAACGAAAACTACTACGCTTTTGGTGAACCGCTCTATGCAGCAGCAGATGGAACCGTAGTCGATATCAAGAATGATATTCCAGATAATATACCAGGTGTTATGAACCCGGAAGAACCAGCGGGTAATAATGTGGTCATTGACCATGGAAACGGAGAATACAGCATCACCGGGCACATTAAGGAAGGCAGTGTGGCCGTCAAAAAAGGGGACAAAGTCAAGCAGGGGGACCTCATTGGAGAGCTGGGTAACTCAGGTAATTCCAGTGAAGCTCATCTGCACTTCCAGGTATCGGACGGCCCGGATCTATTCACTTCCCGTTCTGTTAACATTCGTTGGGCGGATCAGAGCCAGCAGTTAACCCGGGGTAACACGATTCAAGGGTTGTCTGAGTAAATATGGAATTTAGCTGAATGTTGGGGGATGACGTCGACTTCATTCCTCCGTTATAATACCGTCATAAGATAGAATCGATCTGGATGATGGAGGAGTAGACATGAAGCTGGATAGTGTACAGATTGAGTATGCGAGTCGTGAGGACTTGCCTAGGATTGTGGAGATCTATAATTCTACGATTGAGAGCCGAATGGTGACGGCGGATTTGGAGCCGGTGACCGTCGAGCAACGTATTCCGTGGTTTGAGGAGCATTCTTCCGATCATCGCCCACTCTGGGTGATGAGACTTGAGGGACAGGTTGTAGCCTGGGCTAGCCTGGGTTCATTTTATGGACGACCTGCGTACAATGGGACGGTGGAAGTCAGTGTGTATGTGGATCAGCAGTGCCGGGGAATTGGGGCTGGCGGACGTTTGCTGAACACCATTTTTGACGCTTGTCCTGCGCTTGGAATCAAGACGATTCTGGGCTTTGTGTTTGGACATAATGAACCGAGTCTGGGGTTATTGCGCAAGCATGGCTTTGAACAGTGGGGCTATTACCCTGAAGTGGCTGTGCTGGATGGTGTCAACCGGGATTTGGCGATTTTGGGCAAAAAAATATAGCATGTTTCAAATTAAATCAAAACCTCCAAATCCACAATGTGTGGGTTGGAGGTTATTTTTGCTTACATCGAGTAAATAGGGGATGACTTAGGTGTGCGACACGCCAAGCCTTTGATTAATATCCTGAATTTGTGCCAGATGACGCTCTTCATGATAGCTTGCAAAATCGACCCATTGAGCCAGATCCATCTCACCGAAAACCGGGTGAAGAAAGGACTTGCTTCGCAGCAGTTCAGCCTCATGATCTTGTGCGACATGCATCAACGCTTGATGTGAGTCTTTCAGGTCGTGGCGAACATTCGCCAGCGTTTCCGGTTCCGCAGGAGGCTGGAGATGAGATGGGGCGCTAACAGAGCGGCTGCGATCCAATGTAAGCTCATATGGTTTTTTGTCCACCGAAACGGTCTGTTCCTTCTCTAGCGCGGCGTGGGCTTGCTTCACAATGATGTTTTCCATCAAATTCAGGTGACGGAGAACTTGCATAATACTCCAGTGGTCAGGTGTGGGTTGGAGGTTCAATTGTTCTTCATTGAGTCCAGAGACGGCTTCCCAGATTTGGCTCCGAATGTCGTCATTACGAGTGAACATCGTGCGATCCTCTCCTTTAAATGAGTTCTATGATGTTAGCTTGTGTAAGTGCAGTGCCTAAAATGTGGATGCTTAATACACATCATAGAGGATATGAAAGATGAATGCGAAGATGTGTTTAAATTACTTTGTTAGTTGAAGTTGTGTACATGAGAATGAAGCTGTTTTTTATAAATGGGTCATATGAAATCATGCCATCGCCAAAAAAGGATTGACGCTAAGTAGTGCTGGACTCTATAATCGATAACAAGTAACTTGATATGTAAGGAGTCCTGACATGATATGTTAGTAATTGACGAGGTGTATCACCATACAGCATTGCAAATATCATCGTCCGATTTATTGTACCTTATCCAACAGCTCAAGGTCAAAAAAGAAAATGAGATCGAAACGCTTAAACATAAAATTGAACAATTCGAACAAAAAAAACGTGCGGAAGAAGTGGCTTATCAGTCCTTGTCGACTGTACGCAAATGGTTCGCAGGCCGCCCTGCATCCCATCACCAGGCGGTGGAATATATGGTTCAGGTGAAGGAGCGTTTTCGCAAAATGGAACAAATCCGGCGGCGGATACGAGAACTGGACCGCATTGCTGAACGAATCAAGCATCCGGACAGCATCGAACGGGATGAAATCGAGCTTACGCCCGAAACGATCCGGGAGATTAGACAGCTTAGGGAAACGGAGGATGTATAAGCATGACTTTGGAGACGTTAAGCTCCGGGATGGATACGGTCTGGGTCGTACTGAGTGCAGCCATGATTTTGTTGATGGAGGGCGGGTTCGCGCTCCTGGAGGCTGGCTTTGTACGTTATAAAAATAGCGTGAATATTATTATGAAGGTTTTCGCTGACATTACCATTGGAACGTTGCTTTTCTATGCCATCGGATTTGGCTTGATGTATGGCTCTGATGCCGGAGGTTTTGTAGGCATAACCGGATTTTTCCTCAATGGAGACTTGTCTCACCTGGATGTACCCGTTTCATTGGAAACATTCTGGCTGTTCCAGGCCGCGTTCACCATTGCCGTCATTTCCATCGTATCAGGTGCTGTAGCTGAACGGATTAACTTTCGTGCCTATCTGCTGTACATCATATTGATGACGGCAATCATTTATCCGATTGGTGGACACTGGGCATGGGGCGGCGGTTGGCTCAGCAAGCTGGGGATGCAGGATTTTGCCGGTTCCGCAGTTATTCACGCGTTGGGCGGGTTCTCTGCACTGGCTGCAGCGATTATTATTGGGCCGCGTAAAGGCAAATACACACCGCTTGGCGTGAGTGCCATTGCGCTTCCGAGCAATCTGCCGCTGGCATCTGTAGGTGCATTTCTGCTGTGGTTCGGCTGGTTTGGCTTCAATGCAGGAAGTACGCTCAGTGCGACTGATGTAAGGATCGGTCACATTGCCATCGTAACGATGTTATCTGCTGCTTCGGGCGGTGCGGCTACACTGCTCTACACCTTGTTCCGATTCAATCGTTCAGACGCACCATCGGTCATTAATGGCTCGCTGGCCGGTCTGGTCGGTATTACGGCGGGGTGTGCTTTTGTCGATGATGTAGCTGCGATATTCATCGGGGCGGTATCTGGATTACTCATGATGGCTGCAACGAATTGGCTGGACCGCAGGCAGATTGATGACCCGGTGGGTGCGTTCCCTGTTCATGCTGTATCCGGAATGTGGGGAACGATTGCCGTGGGTTTGTTTGCAACCGAGGGTGGCTTGTTCATGGGAGGTGGCTGGAGGCTGCTGGGTGTTCAGGCGCTCGGCCTCACGGCTTTGGTCGTCTGGGGATTTGTCATGACCTGGATTGGTCTGAAACTGATTGGCAAGATCGTTCCTGTCCGTTCCACGGAAGAAGAGGAAGAGTTGGGTCTGGATATTAGTTATCATGGTGTAATGGCTGCACACCAGTCCCATGAATTTTTAGATGGCGAGGAGCATATTCGTGCTTTTCAAGATGATTCACAGAATCGGGATCGTTAAGAATGAACCGAATGGATAATAAGGAAGCAGACTGACAACGGATGTCAGTCTCTTTTTTTGCAAGAAGCAGGGAAAGAAGACTCAGCGGAAGAATATACAGGTGTGAACCTGAATATGTCTCACCATAGATGTATTGTCAGAAGGGGAGGATCTGTATGATTAAACCTGAACAATGTGAACGTCTGACCAGAAAAGCCCGGAAAACTCTTGAGGAGTATGGATTGGGTAATGCTGCCGATCTGCTGTTATCTTCAAGCCGTTGGGGAATTCGCCTTGATGTATCGACAATCGATGAGTATCGCAGAACAGGAAATTCACGTGTAGGTGGAAATCCGGATCTGCCGAGCAACATGAAATGGCCTTTGACACAGGACGGGGTGCCCATGACGTTCCTGGCCCAGTTGAATCTCGTGGATTTGACGCCATATACGCCTAATGATGGGCGGGGGAGTTTGCCCGAACGGGGCATGTTATACTTCTTCATTGGTGTGGATGAACCGGCTTATCATATTGAGCATCGTGTGATTTACGAGCCGGACGCTCATAACCTGATAAGGCGAGAGCCTGATGGCGAAACCGCGCTGGGTAAGGACGATTTTGTAGCACATTCGGTAACAGTGCTGCCTAATCTCGAGTTTCCTACATATGCATATATTGATTCTCTGGCTCTGAATGCAATCGCCGCCCCGCTGTCTGGTGGAACGGTAGCTGTCGAAGGGGAGGAAGGTCTATATGACCGGTACCTGGAATTTGAGTCCAGCTGGAATCATCCGAGTACGCAGAACTGGGGTGGCATGTTTGGATACCCTGACGGTCAGCATCCGGATGCCGAACACCAGGCGCTGTTACAGATCGTACTTGGTGAAGAGTATACTTATGACGAGCAGGCGTGTGAGAGGAAGCTGACTGAACATTATGGCGGGGATGAGAAACGGACACAACAAGAGCTTGCGGATACCTTGCTTCTATTAAAAATTGATACGCATGACGCCATCGGTTTTCAATGGTGGGATTGTGGGGAATTGCAATTTTTCATTCGCAAGGCTGACTTGCTCGCAGGACGATTCGATCAAACGTATTGCTCGTTATATTCAAGTTGAGTTCGTGTTTGTTATCATCGGAGCAACAAAATGTCCCAAATTCCGTCTATATGGGGGAGGAGGGACTTTTTTTTGTTCATTATTGTTGGTTTTCGATCAAAGCTGGTTTATATATAAAGGGGGAATTTATGGTTGATTAGCGATCATATGTTCTATATAATGGGATAAAAAGGGAGTGTTTCTGTTGATTCAGTCTGCATTTAAACATATTGATGTGGCAGTGACATCATTAATCCATTTATGTGACCAACTGTCGGAGCAAGACTTGGCTTTGACTCCGATTGAGGGCAAACGGCCGGTCGGAGAATTGCTTTCTCATCTATCCGTCATTTGTCGTGCAGATGTACATATTTCGGAGGGAGCTTCCGAAGAAGAAATGGCTTTGTTTTACGAGGAAAATCAGCCGAATTCACTGAGTGAGATCAAAGAAGCGCTGATTGCGAATCAGATGTATCTCTATCATCGATACAGACAGTTTAATACGGAGGAATTATTACAGGTGACTGACTCCTATTGGGGAGCTTCGTACAGTCGTCTGGAGTGGCTGCTTGAGATCATGGGACATGTGTATCACCACAGGGGTCAACTGCATACGATGCTGACACTGACTGGTATAGAGCCCAAAGTATCGTTGTTTGAATAGATAGACCAAGGTCCGTAATGCTAGGTTCTGCCTGAATATAGAGCAAGATTTAATAGAATACATAGAACATGTTATCCGCACAAGCAACGGTTAAGCAAGGATTAAATCGACGATACTATACGTTAATAATAGAGATTGCCGGATCAGCTACAATTAACGAAAACCAACGTTTAAAAATGCCACATAGTCAATAGAAACTAAAATAGTAAGTTCGGAAAATCTTCTATTAGGGGTGTGTAAAATGAGTTTAAAAGAAAAGTTGATATTAGTAAAAGAGAATGACTACCAAACACCTCTCGATACATTCCAGTTGATACAAGAAATGATGGTTAATATCGGTTCTTTGGATGCCCAACTACGTGATGACCTCATTTATACAACCTTATCAAATTGGATTCCTGATAATACCTTAACAGTAAACGAACTAGAACAACTTCTATCCGTTGTTTTGGATAATAAGCATTTGCTTTTTAGGCTTGGTGAAACGAATACAGACTCTGTCTTTACTCGATCGTTCTCTATGCTAGTTATACCGCTCCTCTTCATGAGGCATAAAGAATCACCATTTCTCTCGAAAGAGCATATTCATCAGATAAAAGAGATCGTGTTTTACAATGTACATAAAGAGCGAGATTACCGCGGGTATGATGAAGAAAAAGGCTGGGCTCATGCCATAGCCCATGCAGCAGATGCTTTAGACGAATTGGCCCAATGTTCCGAGTTGGATAAAAATGATCTCTTAACCATTCTCGATTTGGTTTACGAAAAGATGACCATCACTGATCGAGTTTACTCCGATGGGGAAGATGAAAGAATGGTAAAATCCATAATTAGTGTTTTAAATAGAAAAATACTTAGTCAGACTTATGTAGAGCAATGGATTCAACGTTTTGGTGATGTGGAGAAAAATCCAGAATTCCTTCCTGCCTTTAGGCAAAAAAATAATATAAAGAACTTTTTGAAAAGTTTATACTTTCGAATTAAATTTCACAAAGTCGATGCTGATCTCTGCCCAACAATCGAGCATACTTTATATAAAATAGAAAAAGTATATTATTCCTAAAATCCAACGTTTTTGCTTCTTTCCTAGGGCGATGATTTTCGCAGATCCATTTCCTAGTGGTATACTTTGATCAAGTAATGATTCATGGAATGGAAAGGAATAATGCCGTGGCACAGCCAGCAACCATTCTGCTTGTGGATGATGAGCAGGATATTATTAAACTGATGGAGATTTATTTTGGTAATGAAGGATACCGGGTTCTGACAGCCAGTGATGGGATCGAGGCGCTTGAGCAACTGAAGAAAGAGCCAATTGATCTGATCATTCTGGATGTCATGATGCCGAATATGGACGGAATTGAAGCATGTATGAAAATTAGGGAAGAGCAGAAAATGCCGATCATTATGCTGTCAGCCAAAAGCATGGATATGGATAAAATTACAGGGCTGAGCATCGGCGCTGATGATTATGTGACCAAGCCGTTTAACCCGCTTGAACTTGTGGCACGGGCAAAGTCACAGCTTCGCAGGTACCATACCTTCAATGAGGGCCGGGAAAGCAAGGAGCATGAGTGGGTGATTGACGATCTGGTCATCAACACCGATACGCATGAGGTCTGGGTGGATGAGCAGCCTGTTCGCTTGACTCCACGTGAATTTGCCGTTCTGGAGCTGCTGGCGCGCCATCAAGGCTCTGTGCTGAGTATGGAGCAGATCTACAGACAGGTCTGGAAAGAAGAGTTTATGGAGTCCAACAACACAGTCATGGTGCATATCCGCAAGATTCGTGAGAAAATCGAACTCGACAGCAAACATCCCAAGTTCATACAGACGGTATGGGGTGTTGGTTATAAGATGATCAAACCACAATAAGCACGTGCGTCTATGAGGTTAATTGGATACAGAGCGTGAGCAAGGAGTTCCTAGATGAATTCAAAATTAATTAACACAGTCCGGTGGAAATTTATCTACGCATTTCTGCTGAGTGGCATTTTTACGGCGGCTATTTTGTATGGGGGCAGCAAAGTTGTACACTCCATTCTGGCGGCTCAGACCTATCCTAATTATTCGATCCCTGCAAGGGGCATCAGGTGGCTGGTGAACCATATTGGGTCGGTGCCACTAATGATTATGGTTGGCATACTTGGCTTTGTGCTGTTCTTTTTCCTGTTCACGCGCAGGGTGATGCTGGTTCTGGACGAGATTACGGCGGGAATTCAGGAAGTTGCCAAAGGGGAGCTGTCTCATCGGATCGAAGTGAAGACATCGGATGAATTTGGCGTTGTGGCTGCCAGTGTTAATCAGATGGCTGAACAATTGCAGCTGTCATTGCAGGAGGAGCGCAGCGCAGTTGCTGCCAAAAATGAATTGATTACAGGCATTTCTCATGATTTGAGGACGCCGCTGACCTCCATTCTCGGATTTTTGGAATACATAGAGAAGGATCGGTACCAGGATGAAATTGAGATGCGCTATTACGTGAGTATTGCGTACGAGAAATCCTTAACATTGAGGAAGCTGATCGACGATTTGTTCGAATATACCCGTGTCAGTGGTGGTAGCTTACCCTTGTCATTGACTTCCTTGAACCTGAATCCATTCCTGATGCAGCTTGCGGAGGAGTTCGCTCCGATGCTGGAAGAAGCGGGCATGACATACAAGATCATTGGTGGACAAGAACCTTTATGGATTCAGGCCGCTCCTGGCGAGCTTGTTCGTGCGTATGAGAACCTGTTCAGTAACGCGATCCGTTATGGGGCACAGGGTAAAGTGATGGAGATTGCGTTGTCTCTTGAAGGTGAAGAAGCTGTGGTGCGCATTAGCAATTATGGTGAACCCATTCCGGCGCAGGATTTGCCGCACTTATTCGATCGATTCTACCGGGTGGACAAATCCCGCTCTCGCGACACAGGCGGCACCGGACTGGGGCTGGCTATTGCCAAATCCATGATTGAATTACATCGCGGGAGTATCACTGCCTACAGTGAACAGGGCCGGACCGATTTTGTTACGCGTTTTCCGGTGACTGCTCCTCCGATGAACAGAGACACAGAGGAACGGTAACCTGGCAGAATCCTCTTCTTATATAAGAGAGTTTATTGCTTGATTCAGCATCTATGCTAAATGCTTAATTAAGAAAATGATAAGAAGTTACCCACTTCCTCATTAAGAAATATTCGGTATTCTTAACCTCAATCGTACACATGAACTGCAAAATTGAGGAGGATACCGAATATGAGATTATTATTACGTACAGTCAGATTGAGCTACATATATATTTGCGGAGCAAGCGCGTTACTTAGCGTAGCGCTCCTATTTGTCGTTTATCACATGTTACGTTTTGCCCACCATCATATCCTATCGGAGACAACAGGAATAACTCGCATTATGTACTGGGTGATAAACCATATTGGTACAACGCCATTGGTTATATTCATCGGTGGGGGTATGTTTGCGTTGTTTTTTTGGATTCGATCCCAGAAGATTGCAGATGACCTCAAGGTGATTGGTCGTGGAACTCATGAACTGGCAAATGGCCGAATTCCAGCACAGATAGAAGTGTTGAACGGAGGAGAGTTGCGACAGATTGCCGCGGATCTGAATGACATTGCGATGCGTATTCAAGCGGAGCGCTTAAATAGTTCAGACCAGGAGTGGACAGATCGAGAGACGAGAGGCGAAGAATGGTTCAGTTCTGGTATGTATGATGATAAAAGTAGCCGGCAACAAATGGTGTTAGAAAGTGAGAGAAGCCATAAGCAACGTATTCAAGCAGATTTGCTTGGATCACAATCTGGTCGCATAAGTGCCGATCTGCCGATTAAACTGACTCTCTACGGTGTTCGTTCTTCGCTGGATACGATCATGGAAGGCCGCTGTCGGGATGAAGCGGAGGTTCAGCACTGGGTCAGGTTGGCGTATGAACAGACGTTAAGGCTGGAGCTTGCCCTGGATTCTATGGAAATGAAGCAACAGGAACATTCAGGCTCCAATCCACATGTATTTAGGGAGCCTGAATGTTGAGATCCAGCATAAGGCGCGGAATTTATCATATATTTGATGCCTCTGTAGTAATCGTTATTTTGCTTGCGGTCGGCTATATCTATCTAGTTACTTACGGCGAAGGTGTCCTTCGCAATCATCCTGAGGCCATTTCGGTGGCCTCTTCCACGATCATTACCAATGCGGATGGAACAGAAATTTCAAGATTACAAGTACAAACCAAGGGATATGCGCTGCATGCTGATTTAAAGGATATGCCCGATCTGTTAAAGCAGGCGTTTCTGGCTACGGAAGATCGACGTTTCTATAACCACGATGGCCTGGATTTTATCGGCATTGGCAGGGCGGTTGTGCAGGATGTTTTACATATGAACCTGAGTCAAGGAGGCAGCTCGATTACACAGCAACTGGCCAGAAATCTGTATTTGAACGGAGATAAAACGCTGGTTCGCAAGGTGAATGAAATGTCGATTGCCATGGCGATGGAAAAGAGATTTAGCAAGGATGAGCTATTAGAGCTATATTTGAATCATATTTATATGGGACGCCAGCAATATGGCGTTAAAGCCGCGGCTTGGCGATACTTCGGGATTAAGGATCTACATCAGCTGGAGATCTGGCAAATGGCTACGCTGGCCGGCATTCCGAAGGGACCTTCTATATACAATCCGGTGGATCGGGAAGACCTGTCCAAAGAGAGGCGTTCTGTGGTTCTTGGTATCATGCATGAGCAAGGAATTATTACTAAAAAACAGATGGAGGAAGCGCGAAATGTGGACTATACACCGCTCAATTCTACAGTTGAATCGACTCCAGGCTCAACAGCGCCTGCTTACGTGTCTGCCTTGGATGCGGTAATTGAGGAGGCTTCTCGTCTCACAGGTAAGAGTGGAGCAGAGATTCAATCCGCAGGCTGGACCATTCGTACGGGATTGGATGATCAGGCGCAGCTGGCGATGGAGCAAACATTCCGTGAATCTTCACGGTTCACCGATGATCGTGAGGATGAGCAAGTGCAGGCGAGTATGATCATACTGGACCAGCATAACGGTGAAGTCAAAGCGATGATGGGCGGGCGAGACCCCGTAAAAGGAGGCATTAACCGGGCAACCACGGATGCAAGGCAACCTGGTTCTGCATTTAAGCCCATTATTGCATACGGACCTGCATTGGAATCAGGTCGGTTTAAGCCAGAGAGCATGCTGCCTGATCAACGCATGAAATATGGGAGTTATCAACCAAGCAACTTGGGTGGGCGTTACAGAGGTACAGTTACGATGTCGCAAGCCATTGAAAATTCCATCAATGCTCCGGCCGTATGGCTGCTGCATGAGACAGGACTGGGACGCGCACATCAATTTGCAGGTCGATTGGGCATTGAACTGGGCAAGGAGGATCTTAATCTGTCGATTGCCTTAGGTGGTTTGCATAAAGGGGTGTCTCCACTAAAAATGGCCCAGGCATATTCCGTGTTTGCCAATAACGGCAAGTTCAATACGGCGCATCTAATTCGTGAAATTACGGATTCACGCGGCCGGAAAATCTATGCTTTTAAGCCAGAGAACAAGCAGGTGATATCCACCAGCACGGCAACTGCCATGACCGGCATGCTCCAAGATGTGGTCAGTCAAGGAACAGGTAGAAGGGCACAGCTGAGTCAGCATAAGGTAGCGGGGAAGACAGGAACAACGCAAGCTGCATTACCTGGTGTAAGCAAGGAGGCGAACAGGGATCTGTGGTTTGTAGGATATACGAGCAAGTGGACGGCTGCAGTCTGGATGGGATTTGATCGTACGGATGCAGAGCATTATATGAGATCCGGAAGTGGTGTGGCGGCGGATTTATTGGCGTCGGTGATGAAGCGTGCTTTGCCATAAAAGAGAATGGTTTACCGTACACCAATGGACAAGGAGTGTCCAACAGACATGGGGAGTTCTTTTTATGGATCGTACAGTTATCGAACAAATGGATACAATGATGAAAACAAAACGCTGCATATTAGATAATAACGGATCAACATTGGCTGGAAATATAGAAGACCCGTTAGAGACAGCGTTTACCCTGTCTCTAACGGGTCTTTATCGTTTAGTTTAGTGATAATATATTCATTTACTGTGTTAGGATTTTGCTCGCAGTGATTCGGGTATACGACGAATCATTTGGTTGAGCACCTCGGACAATACAAGTCCGATCGCGATGGCACCGGATAACATGAGTGCCTTGGCAGCCATCTCCATGGCTGCACCGTAGTCATTTTGCACAAAATTACGCATCGCATTATACGCCAGTCCACCGGGAACGAGCGGAATGATGCCTGCCACGCTAAAGATAATGACGGGCGCGCGAAACATGCGGGAGAACAGCTGGCTGATGACACCTACCGCGATGGTCGCTGCCAAGGTAGCAGGAACAGCATCCGCAGCATATTCGAGCACAATATAGATGATCCAGCCGATCATGCCGACAAATCCACCGTGAAGCAGCATGCGCCGAGGAGCGTTGAAAATAATACCGAATGCGGCCGAGGCAACGAAGCTGGTCAGGGCCTGTTCAATAAAATGAAGCATAACCTGCAACTCCTCCATCTTACGTAAAAAGTGAAAAAACAACAGCAATGCCGGTACCAATCGCAAAAGCCGTCAGAAACGCCTCGGCTCCCTTGGATAACCCGGACACGAGATGCCCGGCCATCAGGTCACGCACAGCATTGGTAATCAGCAGTCCCGGTACCAGGGGCATGACTGAGCCAATAATGATTTTGTCCCGTTCATGACCCGCGCCCATATAGACAAGCAAAAAGGCGAGCAAACCGATGACAAATGAAGCTGTCAGCTCGGCAAAAAATTTCACGAGTACCAGTCGATGGAAGGCAATGACCGCTGCATAACCAATACCACCGCAGAGTACCGCAGGGAGAAAGTCGACCCAGCCTCCACCAAACATAATGGTAAAGCACCCACTGGATAACGCCGCCGCCGTAAGCCGCACAACCGCAGAATAGGAGGAGGGCTGTCCCTCAATTTGTAGTAACAATGCATAGGCATCCTCAACGGACAATTCACCTTGCCCAATACGCCGGGAAACGGCATTCACTTCGGATACCTTGTGCAAATCTGTGGTTCGTTCAGAGATCCGTATCAGCTTGGCAGGCTCGGTTGCATCAACCGAGAAGAAGATACCTGTGGGCACAACATAACTGTGCGAATGGGGAAGGCCCAGCGCGGCAGCCATGCGTTTCATCGTATCTTCCACACGATAGGTTTCACCGCCGCTTTGCAGCATGATCTTGCCTGCCAATAGACAGATTGCAATCACGCGGGATTGTTCAGTGTGATTTGTCCCAACCAGCTCCGTCTCAGACTGAGGCACGGGTGGAGGATCATGAGGGATATATTCCAACCGGATCAAGCTCCGTTCATATGAGATAAGGCTTGGTGCCGACACCATTGTATCATATTTCACACGTTAGCAAGGAAACATACCGCACGAACTACAGGAAGTCATTCAGGTTGCAGAGATTAATGCCATACATTCACACCAAATTGATAACCCGATAACTCCTAAAACCCAAAAAGGCTTCGCTCCCGGGCCTGATGGTCAAAGGGAGTGAAGCTTCTTGGGTTAGGCTCAATCGAGACAAAAAACAACTACATCAACAGGGTAATGACCAACAGCTCATACAGCACGAGTGGCAGAATGGTTGGTCCAAACAAGGCACGTGGCTCAGGATATCCATGCATCGGCGTAACCTGGAGATACAGTATTCCCCGATCTGCGCTGATAATGACGCCTTCCCATACCTGACCATCGATATTCTGGACTTGCACATTCTTGCCTACATGCTGCCGGGCTGTATGATGAAGCATATTCCGCACACTTTGCACGGATTGGAGCATTGGTTGATTGGCTTGGTATACGACCCGTGCGGATGGTGTGGATGTGGATTCAGACATGATGCACAACCCTTCCTCAAAATAATTTCTTACTTCAAGGTATGCATCTGCCTACAAAAGGTGATCACACAAATGCCATCTCAAGTCTTCCATGCCCATTCTGATAAGCCACATTGCCCAGTGCGCCATTCACAAAAGTTAACTGTGGCGGGATGTGGCCAAGATCCACATCATACAGTACGGGAACATCCATATCTCCGAGAGCCGAAGACAGGGCATCGATGAAGTTGAAATCTCCTGTATCGGTATAACCAGCAGGTCGACCGAACATGAAGCCTTTTACGCCTGCAAACCAGCCTGCCTGTCTCATCTGCCACAGATGACGGTAGATATCACCCGCATTCATCTCACAGCTTTCCAGATACCAGATCGTTCCTTCTTCTGCACAATACTGATCAAGATACGCTTCAACTGGTGCATAAGGTGTGCCAATCAGACAGGTGATTGTATCCATACAGCCACCGATCAACCGACCTGAGAATGTAACTTGAGAGTCTTCTCCTTCGGACTGCCCTAGCTGTTTCCAGCGAGAAGAGGTATCCAGATTAAACCTCGATAACTCCGGTTTCCATTCCGATTGATAGTGAGTGGAGGAAGATTGAGTGATCTGGCCTCCCTGGCCTGTCTGTAATACATCAATCCAGCGGGCGGTCACCGGATCGAGCTCGTTGGATCTTAGATCCACGTAGTTCGTACCATGTGCCGAAGCTGTTCCGGTGATCAGGGTGTATGCGAATAAAAAGGTACTGATATCCGAATATCCCATGACCCATTTGGGAGGCAACGTTTTCAAAGCTTCCCAATCCAGCAGGGGCAGGATATCCATAAGGAACTCTCCACCCCACGGAGGGATAATAGCCTGAATCTCAGGGTCACGGAAAAATGCATTGATCTCGGCAGCGCGATCTTCCTTGGAGGAACTTACACATTTGGCGTTATGCCGTAGAAATGGGCTCTCCTGAACACTAAAACCAAGGCGCTCCATGTTGTGCCTGCTCTCTTCAAGGTAATGATGCAAGGATTCACTTACACCGCTGGATGGTGCAGCCACGCCAATGGTATTTCCCTGAGCGAGTGGTTGCGGGTAACGGATCGAACGGTTATTCATTGTGGAAACACCCTTTCTTGTGAACATATCGATTTAATTCTAGATGATTGATATTTTCATTATAGTACATGGCTACTTCATGTGGTTTGCGATTATGGCTGTTACATTTCCTTTAGGGAGTCACAGGAATTTCAATAGAGAACGGTGCACGACTTTGATCAGGATAAGAGAATATTTCCATTGTCAGATTTCCTTTGGCTGCGGCTGCATTTTTAATAAAAATCCTTGCTTCGGAGATCCCAGTTTCACCTGAAGGACTCCAGCCTAACTCATTAATTTCGAAAGGCTTTCCTTTACTGTCCTTGATATTGGTAAATGACAGAGCAGAAATGGAATCTTGAGCGTCTGCAATTGAAAACTCGATGACCAGATCTTTGCCCTTTACCTTGCTTTGCAGGAATTTCAAACTCGATGGGCCACCTTGTATTTCACCTGAAGATGGATTGATGCTGATAACCAGTTCGTCCTTATCCACCGCTGAAAGACCAGACCCCTGCAGTGTCAGTTTTTTCGGAGTGGAGAAGTACATGCTCTCGAAAAAGACAGAACTTCCAGAGCCTCCGATGGAGGAGGAATCCGTTCGCCATGCTCGGCCTTGCTCATCTACCAACTGCAAATCACGAATTCCGAAGATTTTTTTGGTGTTGTTCCGATCATATTCGATATCAAGTACAAGACGAGTGGGATACAGAATGGCCTGTTTTACTTGAATACGCTGCCCGTCCACGGTCATTGTTTGGTTTATGGGAATGATTTTTTTCATGCCTTTCGTTAAGCTGCGATCCACTGGGAAAGTGACTTTCCACTTATTATTCGGTTCCTTACCTCGTTCCTTAAATACAACGGTCAACTCTTGTGGGGGTAAAGATTGTGTAAATGAGACATCGATTTTATCCTCATAAATGCCACTTTCTGAAGCCGGCTTAGGAGTGGAATAGCTAAACGCAACAGGCAGCTTTTTACCATGCTCATCAAGCAAATCGATGTCATACATACCCTTGTCTGGATCTTTCATGCCTTTCATCGTGTAAAAAATAACCATGCGTGACTCATCTGTAATGATGCTGTCCACGGTCACCGAAGCTCCATCATGCTCATCGGTCACACCAACCTTCTGCAAGAGGGATTGATCGATGGCCATCATTAACCCTTTGTCCTGGCGAATCATACTGACGATGCCCTCCATGCCTGGCAGTTGCTCCACAAAGGACGCAAAAGCGGGGGAGACGCGGATACATCCCGTAAACACGAGGATGATTGCGGCTGCCGATATGGAGCTCATAACCCAGCGCAGCCGGGACTTGCGCTTGCGCGCAGCCTGACGAATTCCGGCCTGTACAGCCTGATATGCTTCGGCATCCGGTACAGACATGGCGTCGTATTCTGTTTTACGATCATTCAGACGCTGCTCAATGGCTTCAAATGACTTCATCTCATCGCTCATGAGTTACATCTCCTTTCGTTTCAAGTTGGTCCCGGAGCTGCCTAAGTGCTCGATGCAGTCGGGATTTTACGGTTCCGGTCGGAATTTCGAGAATATCAGCGACCTCTGTTAAGGAGAAACCTTCGAAATAGCTTAGAATAATAATTGGTTTGCAATCCCGATCCAGCGCAGAGACGGCTGCGGCCAGATCAGGGTCTGCGGGCTGGTCCCAGCTGCTGGGTTCATGAATTTCGGTAACGTGGCTGAACCGGCTCTTGCGTTTGCGTTCGTCCGCACAGTAGTTCAGCAGAATGCGGATCAGCCAAGTGGCGAAATAGGAGGGTTCTTTTAATTTCTTGAGCTTTCGATAAGCTCTGTAGGTGCATTCCTGTATCGCTTCCAGCGCATCGCCCTCGTTGTGCAGATAGGCACAGGCGATCCGGTACAGTCGGCTCTGATGCATCTCCATTAAGGCTGCAAAAGCCTCGGCATCCCCTTTTTGTGCGGCGATGGTCAGTTGAGCAGGGGTCACATGGCTCCTCCTTTCATGGATGTTGTTGCGTATTAGACCGTGCAAAGGGCCAAACGGTTCTTGATTTTGGGAAAAAAGTTATGTATACACGTACTGAGACTACCACAAAGAAGCAAATTGCTCAGAAAACTGAAAACAACCGCCAAGCTCTCCTTTATGTTAGAGAGAGGAGTTCGGCGGTTGTTTTTCTTTATATGACTTGTCTGACCGTAATGAGGTTCGTTTCTCCCGATTTCAATCTTCCGAATAAAGATGGAGTTTCTTCGCAACTTCCAGACCAGGCCCCGCGAAACTAGCAAGTGGCGATGGCAGATCATCCAGCGGGAACCAACCGATCTCACCAATCGCTCCGCCTTCTTCGAGGTTACGAGCAATGCCACCAATAACTCGAGTTGAGTAGAGGACGGAAATCCAATGTTCTTGTTTTTCAGGTCGGATCGTCTCTGCGGTGCAGAGCAGCTTGTCGATGGTAATATCCAGATCGACTTCTTCCTTAATCTCCCGAATGACGGTCATTTCAATGGATTCGTATGGGTCGACTTTGCCCCCAGGGATACTCCAGGTGTACTGTTCAGGCTGACGATTCCGCCAAACCAAAAGGACTTCATTACGTTCGTTGAGGATGACCGCTCCGACACCAATCCGAGGTTGGACAGGAGAGTTCTCTGTACCTTTGGTGTTAAGTAAGGACAACGCAGATCCTTCGGCAGCGACCAATCGTGAGTCTGAGTGATCTTCCGTCTGTTTAGCTCCTTGGACATGAGTAGACTGAAACGCGAGCGGAAGTTTGGTCTGCGTTGACCATTCTTCTGCAAGGATACTCATGGAGATCAGATCATAATGCGTGCCATCCCGTAGAACGGCAGAGCGCTGACGGCCTTCCTCCCGAAATCCGGCTTTCAGATAGGCGCGCCTCGCAGCTTCATTGTATTCAATCACTTCGAGCGCAATCCGGTTCAGATTCAATTCATGGAATCCATAACGAATAATCAGGGCGAGAGCATCACTGCCGTATCCTTTGCCCCGATCTTTGTCATCACCAATACCAATTGCCAGGCGTGCAGAGCGGTTATTCCACTCAATTCGGTAGAGGGCCGTGAATCCGATGAACCGATTGTCCTCGAGAGTACGCAGTGCAAATTCAAAGCCATTGTCTCTACGAACTGCGGATGACCCCGTCTCATCCGGCGTTAGCGGAACAGCAATATCGGTATCCAGATTACGCAAGTAATCATAACTGTCAGTAAAGCGGGAGAGCCGCATGCAGTCTTCTGGGCAAGGAGCAGCCAGCCGGACTTTGGAGCCTTGAAAAGCATTTAAATGACGTGGAGCCATGTTGCACCTCTTTTATTGGATATGAAATCATACATTTTATCTCATTATACTACGAAACAGAGAGGATACCGAAAAAGGGCACAAGTAGGGGAGCATATCCTCCTGATTAGGAAAAGAAAAGCGACGCTAAATGCGTTTAATATAGATCAATATAATTCAAAATAGATCATCTACATGTTTCCGAATGTAGACAAAACAAAAAGCAGCCAAAGGGCTGCTCTACCATTCATTATTTCATATCCTGCAACAGGTTTTTCATTTTCTTGTAGTGCCCGCTGACCCGATCAACCATGTAGTTATACATAAGCTGATTCTCCGAAAGATTCGCCATTTCCTTGTCAATATCAACGTTATTGTTGTTATTATTCATGGATGTTTCGTTGTTCTCGACAATACGGTAGTTTACGATGGAGTCATTGGGATTACTGACCGGAAAGTGTTTCTCATGAGTCCGTTTCATATCGAGCTGATCTGTTTTGCCATTCTCAATGATACGTCTAAGCTCTTCCTCAAACTCCACCGATTTCTTTTTGTAATTGGGTGTGTCTGCATTGGCAATATTTTCAGTGGTAACCTTGTGCTGTACGTTCAGCGCTTGTAACAGAGATTCATTGCGTCTGGAAGTGTTCGTTTCAATCAACGGCTCAGTCTCCTTCAATGGAAATGCAATTGCTTTCATCATAAAAAAATGAGCTACTGCCTGTCAAGTTAGGCAAAAGAAAAGGACAAGCGCATGACGGAGGCTTCCATTACGAAATCCTGCTTCATGACATCTTATCCTTGTCCCAGCCCGTATGAATCAGTCCTTACGAATCAGCTATGAAGAAGGACGATTGATGTTTTTGCCATAATAAATCTCATCCATCTCCAGCTTCAACCACTCCGTAATTTCCTGTTGCTCGGCCTTGCTCAGTTTATCTTTGGTATAACCAAACAGATAATTATCGAGATCGAATTCTTTCAGTTTACACTTGGTGTGAAAAATGTTCTCCTGATAGACGTTCACGTCAATCATGTCGAAGCTGCTCTTGATCTCATCCGGAATGTAATTCTGGATTGAGCCGATCTCATGATCAATGAACAGCTTGCGTCCACTCGTATCCCGTGTAAAGCCACGTACCCGGTAATCCATCGTCATGATATCCGTATCGAACGAGTGGATCAGATAGTTCAGTGCCTTTAGCGGCGAGATTTCACCGCAGGTAGAGACGTCAATATCTGCCCGGAACGTACTGATGCCTTCGCTCGGGTGGAATTCGGGGTACGTATGAACGGTAATATGGCTTTTGTCGAGCTGCATGACGACATTATCGGGCAGAGGGCCTGGAGATTCATCGAAGGATTCTTCAGGGATCTCCACAATGGGGCCTTCCGAGACAAGCATCGTCACACTTGCGCCCTGGGGAACATAGTCCTGTTGGGCGACATTCAGCACATGGGCACCGATAATGTCAGACACGTTGTTCAGGATTTTGCTCAACCGGGCCGCATTATATTGTTCATCAATATATTCAATGTAAGCTTCGCGCTCATCTTTGGTTTTCGTATAACAGATATCGTACATATTGAAACTCAGCGACTTGGTCAGGTTGTTGAATCCATGCAGTTGAATGCGCTGCTCTGGCGTTAATGTCATGGTTGCAGTTCCCCTTTGTCCCATACGACATGGTAATCGCAGTTTTACTACTACTTATACCCAACCTACCGCCAAAAAAAACATATGTACGTCATTCTTTGCTACTCCAGTCGTGCGCAGATCAGAATGAAGAATCTTCATAATCCCCAACATCGTTCATCCGTTCATCTTCGGCGACCGATTGGATATCCTCTGAGGTGACGCTGATGATCGTATAATCTTCATTCTGCTGTTTTTTGACCGCTTTTTCCTTAATAAAACGGGGACTTCCATCCCCGGCATCTTCATCATACACGAGCAGGAGACCGTCGCTTTTGCGCAGCAGTAAGTCATCCCGCGCAGTAAACTGCCACGGGCCGATATACGGCTGATGACTAATCGCACCATAATAGTCCACACTTTGCAGAATGGAGCGATAATATTCCTGTTTGTCTTCCTTCCATTGTTCCTCGGGATTCTGAAAAGCGGTAATGATGGACAGCTTCAGATCCGGGAACGTCTTTTTCAGCTCAAGCACCACTTCGCAGGCCCACAGGTCTACACCGTATTGGCCCGGTGTCAGCACCCATTCCAGCCCGTCTTCGACCAGGGGCGTAAGACGGGAGGAGATCGCCTTTTTGATGAAAGGAATTCCCTCATGCTTCTGTCCAAAGATCTGTAGTTCATGTGCGCGATAACCGGTAATCAGCAAGTTTTTCAGTATCGCTTCCTCCTTTCAGGCGTGGTCAGTCCATCGGCCAGTTCCGGCACCGAGGCTTGTCCAGAATCGGCTGAAATCGCTGAGTCAGCAATGCCTGTTCTTTGAATCATCCCGTTAGTTCGCTGGTGGAGCATCCGTACGGAATGGATAGAGGAACTGTTTCGGAATGTCGGTCTCAAATCTCATCAACTCACCCGACGTTGGATGGATGAACGAGAGAACTCGTGCATGCAGTCCCAGGCGACCCAGTGTTTTGGTATGAGCACCGTATTTTTTGTCGCCTGCGATGGGATGGCCCAGATCTTCCATATGCACACGAATCTGGTTTTTGCGTCCCGTTTCCAGACGGACTTCCAGCAAGGAGAACTCGCGGTTCGACTGTAGACGTTTGTAGTGAGTAATGGCATGTTGTCCATCATTCGGGCGAGAACTAGAATACATTTTGAGCGTTTTGGTTTCTTTCAACCATGAGGAAATGGTGCCCTCTTCTTTCGCAACGGCGCCTTCCACAAGGGCAATATACAAACGTTCCTGTACATTCTCTTTCCAGTTGTCCTGCAGCTTCTGCTGCACTTCTTCACTCTTGGCAAACATCATGACACCTGAAGTGTCGCGGTCCAGACGATGGACAATAAATATTCGGTTCAGCGCGTCGGTACGGCGAACATGCTCGGTCAACTGGCGATAAGCGGTAAGATCATCACTTTTGTCAGCGGCAATGGATAGCAGTCCGGCTTCCTTGCGAATGACGATGATATCATCGTCTTCATGCAAAATGTTAATGCCCGTCAGGGAAGGAGCGGCAACTGCGCCTTCTTTGCTGATCGTTACGATTTGCCCTGGCGTCAGCTCCAGATTAAACTTGGTCACCACTTTCTGATCAACGGAAACCTGACCACGACCCAGAATGGATTTGACCGCATTCCGGCCGGACTTCAAGTGCTTCAGCAAGAAGTTGAGCAGCTCATCCGGTTCAGTAACCTTGTATGGGCGTGGTGGTTCTTGCTTGCGATAATAGGAATTGCCCGAGCGTTTGGCTGCTTTGGGTTTGGGTGCTCCGGCCTTCTTGGGAGCCGCGGAGGATTTGGCGGCTACTGGCTTCTTCGCCGCTCCTGCATTGCGTGATGCGGATGGTCCTGATGATTTGGCGGAAGTAAAAGTGGACCGACCAGACCGTGCTGTGGACGAACCTGCGGATGCTTTCCCCTTGGCCGATGTATTGCCTGTTGGGCGTTTACGTTTATTCATAAATAGTAATCTCCTTCTGAACAGCCTGTACCGCTTGTGTGCATACGATCCGTTCATTTCGTTATGCAGTTCAATATACCATTAACCGAGGGCAAATAAAAATAGGTGGATGGAATCTGTTACCCATCCAGTCCAAAGAGAGTCGAGATTCATAGAATAACGTATCCCATAGCATTGGAGGTGTTACTCATGGGTGTGTTTCTCGATATGAGAAGTTCGATGAACTCGGGATTCGTAGGACAGCCGGGTTTGTCCCTGTCTCCTTCGCCGGAAGCGTTTGGCTCCATTGGTCTGCAGACCCTTGGTGTCCCAAACCCCATTATCACCTTGAATGGCACGGTTGGCGTTACTGGAGAAGTGGGGGATACGTTCGTTGTTGAACTTGTACGGGGCAGTGTTTACGATCCGTTCTTTGTAATCTATCGCGCCGAAGGTACAGTAGGTCAGAACGGTGGCGCTGAATTTCATTCGTTCACTGCACAGGATCTGTCCGCACCGCCTGCACTGGAAAGTGTGTATACCTCGTTTATTTCAGGGGTATCCACATCGGTACGAACCGGACCCGAAGTGTTCTATGGTATTGCAGCCACCAATTGGTTCCTGTGAACAGAAGGTTCAACAGGAAGAGTGTTATCATATGGCATCTTATGATGAACAGACAAAAATCCCGGCTCCAAGGAGTCCGGGATTTTTTGTTGTAGTATCCACTTTTACAAACTAGTTGGCGCGGCCTTTCAAAATGATGTTGTTGGCTTTGCCGAAGTCGATGGCGACTTTGCCCGCAAGTGCCGCTGTCCGCTCCGCAAGGACAACCGCGTTTACG
>NZ_LGRP01000032.1:0-55019 GCF_001636635.1 Paenibacillus sp. O199 | reverse complement strand
GATATCCGCATTCCGGCGTAAGCTTTGCCAGCAAAGGCTGTAACAACTTGAGCGCTTCATCGTATCTCGCTTGCTGAAACCACTCGGCAGCCATGGCATATAACAGTTCCGGTTGATCCGGCGACTTATGGAGAGCGGAGCGAATCAGCCGCATATTGCGCTCGGGTTTATTTTTGCCAACAATAACGTGCTCCAGATAGCCATAATGAATAATCTCAAGCCCGGAATCGACCACCCCCCACGGAGCGAAGGATAGAATCGAAGATGCCACTTCTTCATGAATCATGCCTTGAAAAGCAATCCGGGGATCATTCCGAAATAAACGACACACCGCATCCGTCACACGCTCTTCTCCAGACATTCCGAGCAAACTCGTGACCTGTATCCAGTAGCCCCATATGTCGTCCTGACTTGAGGTCAGCAGCCGCTTCATCTTCGTCAGATTGTGCTCGGTCTGCATCCAGACTTCATCCGCATCCAGTACCAGAATCCAAGGATGAGTGGCCGCAGCAAGAGACAGGTTGCGGGCAGCACTAAAATCTCCGGTCCATGCCGCACTGATGACAACCGCCCCATAACGACGGGCAATGTCGATCGTCTCATCCGTTGATCCCGTATCCACAATGATGATCTCATCCACAACATCCTGAATAGCATCCAAGCATCGCTGAAGCGACCGGGCCTCATCCTTCACAATCATGCACAGGCTGATTCCTGTCTGCATGTTCATCCTCCCTCCTTCCTATACGGGGTTCTGCTCTCTTTCATTCAATCTTCAAAACTCAAAACCATCCGGCCCCGGTAAATCCAGCCTAATCTGTTGAACCACAGGCCAACAACGGTCTCGCTTTACTTCTGTCCCTTGAGCATATGCCTCCAAGTGATGATCGGCAGCACTGACAAACCCTTTCACCAACCAGCTGGTTCCCACACGTGAATCGGAGGCTCCGGAAAAGGGTTCTCCCGCTTCCTGCCGGGCTCCTTCCACCAATGGATACACTCCTTCTGCCAACTGCCCCTGACCAAGCTGAACCAGCGCATGCAGCATATCCCATTTCCCGGATTGCACACACCCTTCCATCATTAATCCAATTGCCTGCCAGCCATTATATGCTGTCCCAGCAGCCACGTTTGAGTCGTCATTTTGGGCAACGGCTTGTGAACTACTGATTCTTTCTGCCTGTTGATATGGCTCCGACTCCGTACCCGATTGCGAATGACGATACAGCCACGCAGTCAGTTGATCTTTCCCCTCTATTGGTCTTCCTTCAATCCAGTTTAGTCGCTCTATCCAATGGGTAGCCGGTACAGAAAGCTCTCCTTTTTTTCGCTGTACCGTATCTAGCTTAAGGCGTGCCTTGTTCCATTTTCCCAGTTGAATCTGAAGCAAAGCCTCAGCCATGGATAACCTCTCCCGCATCTCCCCGGAAAGGTCTGAAGATATGTCTGGCAACAACTTCACAGCTGTATCATAACAACGACACTGCTCCAGAATGCCCAATACTTTCTGGATCGCCTCTTCTGAAGTCATTGCAAATCGCTCCTTAATCAGCTCCACCAAGTGTTGCCCTTGACCCGAAACCCGCATGATCCGAAAAATCCGGTACAAGGGCGGCAGCAGGCTCGATTTGGCACGAACTGCTTCCACATAAGCATCCACAGCACCTTCAAGATCCGCCCGCCCCTCCAGCAGCCTAGCCAAGGTATACCAGGTCTGATAGGTTCCAATTCCTTCTTCCGTATGAAATATGGGTGGCGGCGGCCCCATACGAACTGCTTCACGCAGCGATAGTTCTGCCTTTTCGGTCTCCCCCAACGCCTCCTCACATACTCCGCGATGATGCAGCAGGTCCGTGTATTCCGGGAAGAGTTCAAGAGCATCATGGATATGATCCAATGCTTCCTGCCAGCGACTCAAATGCTGGAAACAGCGAATCTCATATTTGAACAACAGATGTGCATAACTTGTCAGGGTTGGATCAATTCCCGCTTTTGCTACGCCAAACGTCTTCAGCGCCTGTTCCGTTTCTCCCATCCGCAGATACTCGACACCCAGGTTATAGTGATGGAACGGCTGCTCCGGCTCTTCCTCCACCGCCTGTTGAAGCAAACGCAAATTCCGGTTCACCTTATCCTTGCGCTCCACAATGGCTGTCTGATACCCGTAATGGTGAATGATCATGTCTGTCACGTGAAAAGCAGCCTGTGGATTCTTCCGACAGATTGCCACCGCAATCTGCTCATGAATCCGACCCTCAAACCGATGCTCCGGCTCGTTCCTGAAGAGGCGCAATACCGGATTTACCGTCACCCCCTGCTGACCTGAACCCGTATAGTTATGGATATTTAAAAACAATCCGTCACATCCGCTGGCTGCCGTCCAGCTTCTGATCTGCTCCCGTGCATTCTCATCCAACGCCTCGTCCGCATCGAGAAAAAGAATCCATTCGCCCGAAGCCCGCTCCAGCCCAGCATTTCGTGCCGCGGCAAAATCGTCGCTCCACACAAACGGCACAACTACTGCCCCATATTCCCTGGCAATGGCAGCACTTCGGTCCGACGAACCGGTATCCACAACAATGATCTCGTCCACCGCCCCGCGGACACTTTCAAGACAATGAGGCAACAGTTCTTCTTCATCCTTCACGATCATGCATAATGAAATGTGCTTGGTCGGCAAGCTGGTTCCTCCTCTCCTTCGCACGGAACACCGTGCGCCAAGGGATACCCTCTGCGGTGCGTAGTTGCTGATCCAAAACAGTCTGTTGTGCCAAAAGTACCTTGTCAGCGGGAGAGCGAGTTCGTTCCTGTCTGATAACCTCTAGCGCCAACCTCATATAACAGACAGCAGCTCCAGCTCTCGCCTGTCGCTGTTCTGAATAATTCTCCAATGCCTGCTGGAAAAGAATCAATGCCTGATTGTAATGCCCTTTGGCATACACGGCTTCCCCAAGGTAAAAGAGGCTTTCCGCATCCAAATCGCCTTGTGACATAGATTGAATTAACAGATCTGCGGCAGCCATGGTGTATCCCTGGCGGTAAAGAACAGCGGCCATCCAACGGCTACGAACACCATTTCCATCGTGTTCAGGACTAATTGCAGCCATCTTCTCGTACAACTTCCTGACAAACGCCAGTTGCCCCATCTGCACTGCCCGAGTCAATATGTTCTTACTCAGCTCCGTTGCGGCCTGAAGCGTCTGATGAGCTGTTTTCCCATCTCTGTCATCCACGACATGCACCCGTTTTCCCGTATCCAGCAGGCCATTCAGCAGTCTCCAGCCATCCCTCTCCTGAGGTTCTGCTGCGGTCATAAATGATTCGGATACAGATAATTCATTTGTCCAATAGGTCATTGCCAAGTCCAATCGTTGCTCAGGCTGGAAGTTAATGCCCGCAATATCCTCCTCACTCCACTGATTCTGCACGTACTGCAAGGCTTCTGATACCCTGTTGGCACATAACATCCAATACAGATAATCTTCATGTTTTATAGGCGTATTTTGGTCATCTCCATCTAGCAAGTTCAATGCCTGCCCATATGCTCCACTGGAAGCAAGTGCATAAACCACATGCGCCAGATCATCCTCGTATGTTATTACGCTCGGATCTGAATCCTCTTCCTTTGAGCGCTCTTTCTTTGAATACTCTTTCCAGCGTGCGAGTAATGTCTCAGTTATGCTTTCATCCGTCTCTCCCGATTGCTGCAATACATCGGCTAACCCTGTCCATGCAGGAGCATACGTGATCTCGCTCCCCAGAGCCAGGCTGTACAGATGAGCAGACTCCTGCAGAAAGCCTCTTTTCTGTGCAAGCCTTCCCATGGCTGTATAGGCCTTGTAGCTATCGCAACCTATATCCGTTACGTAATATCTTTCCATTCGAGCTGGCTCTCTGTGAACATCTTCAGAGGACTTGCCCTCACATAATTCATCGCTTCCTGGTTTATCTGTTTGCTCAATTGCCTGCTGATGTACGCCTCGAATCTCTGCCTTGTTATTGTCCTTGAGATCAGCTCCATTGAAGCCCTCCCGGCAATCTGTTGCTCTTGCATAAGACTTGTAGGCCCTCTCCTCCAGACCCTGTTGCTCCAAAATCTCTCCATATATCAGATGCAGGTCGGCATACCCTGCATAACGCTGTCTTTCTACCGCCAATAACCCATGAGCCTCGTCATAGCGCCCCATTGCCAGAAGAACCTTGGCATAGTCCCGAACCAGGGTGGAGCGATACGGAGCTTGCAGGGGTGTATGAAGAAAGGATTCAGTAAAGGCTTCTGCTGCCTGTTCGATATTCCCTAGCTGACAGTATGTTACCCCCACATTATAGAGGTGAAAAGGTTGCCCCGGACGATCAGCTAATTCCAGCTGCAAAAGCTTTAGATTACGCAAGGGTTTATGTCCTAGAGCAATCGTGGACGGCAAATAACCATCATGAACCAAACACAGTGGAGCCAAGGGTTCATGCTCAGCGATCCCGTCTTCCTCACGGGTAGAGGAGTCGTTTATTTCCAGAGCGCCTTCTTCTTGTTTTCCATCATCCTTTGCTCCTCCACGAACCAATTGCTCATGGATACGCCCCGCATACCGATATCCTTGGTGGGCGCGAAAAAGACGCACAGGTTGGAAGATGACACTCTCTCCCGTTCCCTCGCCAATTCGGTTCTCTATCGTAATCCGCAGTCTCGAAACGCTCTTATGGACCTTCGGTAGATAATCCAAAAGCTCTTCCAATCCCTGTATGACATACTCATCCGCGTCCAGACACAGAATCCATTCCGTGCTCGCGAGAGGCAAACTTATATTTCTGGCATGTGCAAAATCATCTTCCCAACGGGCGTGAAGCACCGTTGCTCCATAATGTCTGGCGATCTCCGGTGTACGATCTGTTGACCCGGTATCTGTAATGAAGCATTCGCTGCCCATCGGCTTGAAGCTGTCGAGACAGCGGGCCAGATGATGTTCTTCATTTTGCACAATCATATGAATTCCGAGTAACCTGTTCTGCATATGCAGCCACCTCCAATGCAAAAAAAAGTACATGAAGCCCACCAAAGGGACTCCATGTACCTATATGACAACAAACCGGGTTATGTGCCTTGTCCATTGAAGAACACATCAATCGTGCTGGATGCTCCCAGCAGACTGGAGCGGTAGGAAAGACGTGTATATTTGAGAAAACGCTGCGGCACCAGAACATCGACCGAGCCTGGCAAAATCCCGGTCACCGTGTCCACATCATCGTACCAGTTGGTACCGTTGGCACTGATTTCCACGCGGGCATCGACCCGGTTAAGCCCCGGCCCCCTGTTATATACAAAGAAAGAATAAGTGCCGAATACACTCGTCGTGACCGCCGGAAGCGGTGTAAACGTGTTTGCCGTTGGCGTGCTGAGAAGCTGTGATTCCTGAAAGCTTTTTTGCGAGATGGACGTCACGCTGCTGAGTGTACCCGCCGTAATCGTGGCTCCCAATACGCTGGTAATGGTACCATTCAACAAATTGGTCAACGTTCCGGCTGTAATGGTGGCACCAAGTACACTGGTAATCGTACCGTTCAGCAAATTCGTTAACGTTCCCGCTGTCACGGTAGCTCCCAGTACACTAGTGATGGTACCATTTAACAAGTTCGTCAGTGTTCCGGCTGTAATCGTTGCTCCAAGTACACTTGTGATTGTACCGTTCAACAGATTGGTCAGCGTCCCTGCGGTAATCGTCGCTCCAAGCACGCTGGTGATTGTACCTGCCGTGATTGTTGCTCCCAGTACACTGGTGATCGTTCCGGCTGTGATTGTCGCTCCCAGTACACTTGTGATTGTACCATTCAGCAAGTTCGTCAGCGTCCCCGCCGTCACCGTGGCTCCAAGCACACTGGTGATCGTTCCGGCTGTGATCGTCGCTCCCAGTACACTCGTGATTGTACCGTTCAGCAAGTTCGTCAGTGTCCCTGCGGTCACTGTGGCTCCTAGAACGCTATTGATTGTACCCGCCGTAATCGTTGCTCCCAGTACACTAGTAATTGTTCCGGCTGTGATCGTCGCCCCGAGTACACTGGTGATTGTACCGTTCAGCAAGTTCGTCAGTGTTCCTGCGGTGATTGTAGCTCCAAGCACGCTGGTGATGGTACCATTGAGCAGGTTTGTTAATGTCCCCGCCGTCACGGTTGCCCCGAGCACACTTGTGATGGTTCCGGCAGTAATGGTGGCTCCCAAAACACTGGTGATTGTACCATTCAGCAGGTTTGTTAATGTTCCGGCTGTGATGGTTGCACCAAGCACGCTGTTAATTGTACCCGCCGTGATCGTTGCTCCGAGGACGCTGGTAATCGTTCCGTTAAGAATATTTGTGATAGTTCCGGCATTAATCGTAACGGTAGTCAGACCTGAGATATTACTGATCGTACCATCCAAAATAATTCCGAGTACGTTCCCGCTTGTATCGGTGTGAACCGGCTGGGCTGCGCCTGTACTATCATGACCAAAAATCAGAGTTCTCAGATTATCCGGATTCGTGTTAAACGTTGTAAAGTTAGGCATATGCCTCGTCCTCCTCCCTGGTCAAATCGGTTGTAGAATTCCACGTTCTTACGGCATACGCTGTGCCTGAAAATAAACATCGAGCCGGGTCGGCTGATCCGGTTGAACCGATTGGATAACCAGCCGGGTATAACGCAGGAATCGCAGCGGCACCAGCGCTTTGGTCTGCCCTCCGGCAATCACTTCCTGGCTGTCCACAGCATAGTCCCTGGCATTAGGGCTGATCTGAATCTGCACAAGAGCCGGATGTTCGCCCCGATTTACAATGCCATATGTGTACATGCTGAGCGATGAGGTGTCTTGAGCCGGAAGAGAATTCATACTACCGTTTGTCTCGGCTCCGACATACGTATGCTCTGTAAAACAGTGAGTAGCACCAGGGAGTGTCGTACGTGAGGAAGTACCCTGCTTGAACCGGGGACGAGTAATCCGGGAACAAGGAGGTTTCAGCAATTTAGCGCGGCAGGAACGACGGGATTGGCGACGGCTGACATATTTAGTTGTTTGGTTCGTTCTCTTCTTGCTACGCTTCGCTGTTCGACTCATATCGATTTCCCCTTAAAAAATGTGCTTACGCATCGTATGCCTGCATGTAAAATACGGGCACGGCATACGCCGTTATTTGAGGATTTACTGTTTGTATCCCAAACCCTTCCCCTTTTTCCCACATACACTGCAAGTACAACCTCTTCACGTCTCTCTTTCAAAATTTCATAGAAGCAGCACATTCCAAAAAATTCACTTTGGTTATCTTATTCAGGCAGATTGGAGGTGGATTATATGACCAATTCCAATGTATTCAATCAATCTAACGGTCCCTTATATACTCAAATGACTAATACATTCTCTGCCCCTGGCATTGAGTCCACTCCAGAGGGCGGGGCGGCAGCCGCAGGCAGTTCTTTTGCACTGACTACCAATAATGTCAGTGTAGGTGCTGGACTAAATCTGTTGCTGCAGGTCGTTAATGCAGTGGGCAGTGGGCGTACCTTGTACGTCTCTAGGATCAGCGGAGGCACAACCGCAGCTGCTACACTCATTGTCTATTCCGGCGGAACCATTACAGGTGGTACCACACCTGTGCCAGTCAATACATTGTTGGGCAATACCAATACGAGTGTAATGACAACAAGGCAAAATACCGGCACATTAACGGGAACATTAACAAGCTTGTTAAGCATTCCTCTTACAGCGGGCATGTATATGTTAAACCTGAACGGTTCTATCATCGTCCCTCCAGGACAGACACTATCCATCAGTGCGGGAACAGGCTCCCAAACCGCCTCCATTAATCTTTCCTGGTGGGAATTCTGACATATCATTTAGAAAAGGAGTGTGCACAATGCCGAATGATCACGTGTTCAACCCGCTAAACCGTCCCGTTTATACATCCATTACGAATACGTTTACCTCTCCCGGCATTGTGGCTCCACCTGAGAATAATGCAGGTAGTACTGGCAATCTGTACAATGCAGGCTCAACCAACTCCACAACACTAGGATTGCTGGGGGGCAGTGTTATTGCTACTGTCCAACTGACCAACCCAGTCGGGAGCGGTAAAAATGTGTATATATCACGGCTTTCCGGTGGAATCACGGTCGCGCTCAACTTGCTTTCTTCCTTCAGTGGTACCATGACTCTGTCTGCAAATGGAACATTGACATCACCGAGCACACTCACACCGGTAAACAATAATTTATCAAGCAGTAACACGAGCATTGCAACGGTGCGATTCTCCGCTGCCGCTCCCACGGGTACCACAAACTTATTGGCTATGCCCTTGCAGGTAGGTCCCTTTCTATCCAATGAGTTAGGACGTTACGTGGTTCCTCCTGGTCAGTCCATTAACCTGTCGGTGAGCGGATCCCTGTCTGTTGGTGGGCTGATGGCCTCCACCTCCTATTTCTCTTGGTGGGAGGCATGATGCACTACCCTATTAGATGGAAATAGCCGCTTACGGATAAGTAACCGTAGCGGCTGTTCATCGTTCATTTTCTTTTTATAGTAACGATGGCAGTTATGGCTGTCTGACTGTCTTCTGCCCAAGTTCTCCAGTCGACTCTGCCGGAAGTGGCTGTTGCCCCTTCCATAAGATTCGTTGCAGCATCATGCCTGCGAAACCAATAGCCAGTGTCGCCATGCCAATATATTGAAATGTGGGACTCGGTCCTACACTCCGAATCAAGGCACCTCCAGCGAGTGGAGCAATGACCAGCACGACACTGGAAAGCGAGTTTTGAATACCGAATACACGGCCTACATAGGCAGGCGGAGTTTCTTTTTGCAGCAAGTAATTCAACGTCACCATGAACAGTCCATTGCCCACTCCGATGCATAAGCCCCAGATGATGATCCAGAACTCGGACGTTTGGGAACTGATCCAACCAAGCGCACCAATTCCGGCACCAATCAGCAAATATCCTCCACCCAGCCCCCAGCCATACCCAATTCGCGGAAGTCGATTCAACAGTAGAATAATCACAACCGCACCTGCCCCAGCCGATGATCCCAGCCAGCCGATCAGAGCTTCGTTGCCCGGCTTGATCTCCCGAAACAGCGTCGTAAACTGGTAATCGATCATGAGGATCGCCATTAATCCAAAGCAACCAAACAGAATCGTACTCAGAAGGATGCGGCTGCTCTGGATAAAACGCCAACCCTTCTGCCATTGAATGTATAGAGATTCCGCGGTCTCCCCCGTTTCCAAAGGACCTCCATCCGATGCAGAAGGTTCTGGATCCTCTGTAAGACGCCGTAAAGGCCATAACACGACTCCGGACAACAAACGTGTACAAGCATTGATTAAAATACAGACTTGCGGTGAAAAGACGGCCACAATGACTGCACCCAGCAGCGGTCCCGCTACTTTGGAGCATTGGTTCACAAAACCGTTCAGTGATGATGCCTGAAACAGATGCTCCTCTGCTACCACTTGACGCGTAAGTGCCTGCTGCGCAGGTACATGGAATACCCCCATCATCGCTCGTAAAGCAAGAAGCGGCAGCAGCCAAGCCGCACTTGGCGCGAACAGAATTGCAATCGTTAATAAGACGGTGATCACATCACATATCATCATGATTTTCACCTGATGCAAACGATCAGCTAGTGCACCTGCCACCGAGCCAAGTACGATCCCCGGAACAGCCATACATACCGGAATAAGGGCTATGATCAGAGGATCAGCACCCCAACGATAAGCGACCATTACCTGGATGGCGAGCGCGTCAAACCAATCTCCAAAGGTTGCGAGTGAATAAGCAATAAACATCCGCATGAAGCGGAAGTTGGTCCATAGGCTTTTGGATGAACCATTGGACGAAATGGATGATGGATTGGGTTCATTTGAGATGACGGTCATACGTATACTTCCTCCCCTGATTACAGCCTTGTTGCTGGCTTATATGTTCCTTGGCTGTAATCATAAGGGTGTTATATCAGAGGAAGATCAGATGATGGAGCAAACGGGGATAAAAATGTGCGGATTTCATCCACAATTTGTTGTCCATAAACAGGCACGCCGTAACTTTTGGAGATATCCGCATAAATTTGACGGTATTTAGTGCGAAGACGCCCCTCTATCCGGTGGTGTGCCATGAACAACAATATTTGGTAAGCCGAATTGAGATATAGCGGTGCGTTCAATGTCATTTTCAATACGTCCAGACCATCGTCCATTCTAGGCTCTGCCTCTCGGATTCTCCCTTGTCTAAGCAACCATAGGCCTTCCATAACTTGAAAGCGTCCGATTTCCCGCAAGTATGGCGCATCTTTCAACCCGGAACGCAGAGCAGACATATGATCCTCTACCGCTTCGCCGCTGCCACCCCACAGTTCCACATACAACGCTGAGAGCTTTACCGGAAGTCTGAAATGAACCAGTTCATCTTTCTCCATCACGTGATACGTTTCAATGAGTCGAGCCTTGGCTCGTTCATACTGGCCCACCTCTGCGTAGACTTCAACAATGTTCAGAATACGAAGTTCACGAAGCTGATCGGCAGACAGTGCAGATGAATTCAGAGCCTTTTCGTACAATGGCAAACTCTCCGATGGTTCAATCAGGGTATGTGTAAAAATTAGCAGCCAATACAAACGTTCCTCGAAGGGAATTTCCGTCGTTGTAATCAACCATTCCAGATCTCCCTGAATAAAGTGGATATACAGCTGATAAAATGGATCAATCTCAATGCCCAGTGCTTCTTGCTGATCCAGCAGCGTGAGCATCGACTTCCCCTGCCCATACAGATGATATTTGCGGAACAATCCATGAATCACTTCTCGCATCTCCTGATCTTGGGCGGAAGGGTTAGAGGGCAATATCGCCATATTCGATCGGATGATAAGTCGGTAACCATAACCACGCACGGTCTCCAGTGCAATTTCTTCCCAACGTTTCAGTTTCTTGCGCAGTCGATACACATGGTCGTCCACGGTGCGTTCAACCGGATATTCCAAGGGCCATACCCGATCCAGCAGTTGGCTGCGAGTAAAGGCTTTTTCCTTGTTCTCATACAAAAAATACAGCAGTGCAAATTCCTTCGCCAGCAGGCGGATGGAATCGGTACGCTGGATTACCGTGTATGTTCCTTCATCGAATTGTAACAACATGCTTGGCCCTCCTATGTATGCTTACTACTTGTGATCCTTATTCTGTTCAACATACCACAAAAACCCTTTGCGAGAACGCAAAAGGTTTTTGTAATGAGATGTACTGGCTCTCTTCGGTAATCGCAAGGTGCTCCCTGGATTTAACCCAGCACCACGCGATCGTCGGCCATTTTTTTACCGCTGATACGTTCAAACTCACCCAATAACTCAGGTACGGTCAGCGTGCGCTTACGCTCTTCACTAACGTCCAAAATAATTCGGCCTTTGTCCATCATAATTAGACGATTGCCCAAACGTATGGCCTGCTCCATATTGTGTGTGACCATCAACGTTGTAAGTCTCATCTCACGTACAAGCGTCTCTGTCAGCTCTGTGATCAGCTCCGCACGAGAAGGATCAAGCGCAGCCGTATGCTCGTCCAGCAGCAAAATTTGCGGCTGGGTGAATGTTGCCATGAGCAGGCTGAGCGCCTGGCGTTCACCGCCAGACAGAAGGCCCACTTTGGCATTGGGGCGTTTGTCGAGTCCAATGCCGAGTTTCTCCAACTGGGCGTTGAAAATCTCCCGTCTTGCACGGGTCACTCCAAAGCCCAGTCCACGGCCCTTGCCACGTTTGTACGCCATCGCCATATTCTCCTCAATGGACATATGCGGTGCTGTACCCGCCATCGGGTCCTGAAACACACGGCCAATCCAACTGCTGCGTTTATGCTCAGGCAGGCTTTTGATGGAACGATCATTGATCAGCACATCGCCCATATCTGGCTTCATGACGCCTGAGATAATGTTCATCAACGTTGATTTTCCCGCGCCATTACTGCCAATCACGGTCACGAAGTCTCCCGGGTTCATCGTCAGGTTTACGCCAACCAGCGCAGTCTTCTCGTCGGTCGTTCCCGGATTAAACAGTTTGGTCACTTGTGTAATCTCAAGCATAATCACATGCCTCCCTTCGCCTGTTGGCTCGACGAGCCCATAAGCTCTTCGGTTCGTTTGCGAGCCAGGCTTTTCTGCTTCATGGAGCGCTGCATGGTTGGGAAAACAAGTGCGATAATAACGATCACAGCGGTGATCAGCTTCAGATCGGATGTGTCGAACCATTCTACCTGGAGTGCGATCGCGACCACAATCCGGTAAATAATTGAACCGACAACGGCCGCAAGTGTGGCCCAGAATACGGTTCTTGCACCCAGAATGGCTTCCCCGATAATAACGGAGGCCAGTCCGATAACGATCATACCAATTCCCATCGTAATATCTGCAAAACCGGATTGCTGTGCAATAAATGCTCCAGACAGCGCAACAAGTCCGTTGGACAGACTGACACCAACAATGGTGGTCACATCCGTATTCGCGCCGAAGCTGCGAATCATGCGTTTGTTGTCACCTGTGGCGCGCAGTGCCAGTCCGATATCTGTTTTCATAAACAGATCCAGCATAATTTTGAATACCAGCACAACTACGATAATGATAACCATGACATGCTCACCCGAGAAGGGGTTATCCATGCCCATAATGGATTTGTTCGGTGCGCCGAGAATACGCATATTAATTGAATACAGAGCAATCATCATCAGAATACCGGATAACAGCCCGTTAATTTTGCCTTTGGTGTGTAGCAGACCTGTACAGGCGCCAGCCACCATTCCTCCAGCCATTGCTGCCAAGCAAGCGAGCCAAGGAGAGAAGTCGTTGGATATCATGACCGCCGCGATTGCGCCTCCAGTTGTAAAACTTCCGTCTACGGTGAGATCGGGGAAGTCCAGTATGCGGAATGTAATATATACACCCAATGCCATCAGTGCATACAACAATCCAAGCTCGATTGCCCCTTCAATTGAACCCCAAGTCAAATTCACATTGCTTCCTCCCTGTCTATCGAAAAGAATGAGGCGAACCCGCCTGCACGTCCGCCTCGCATCCGTACTGCCGGAGGATCTCCGGTCAGATTATTGAATAGTGTTGTTATCCTGGTCCTTCACTTCTGCCTTCATCTCATCGGTAACAGTGATGCCTTGAGCTTCAGCAGCTTTCAGGTTCAGAATCAGATCCAGCTTGTCCGGCACGGTGACTTTCATGTCGCCCGGTTGCGACCCATTTTTCAAAATGTCCGCAGCCATTTCACCCACTTGGTATCCGTGATCGTAGTATTTGAAGCCAACGGTTGCGAAAGCCCCTTTTTCCACGGTATCCCGGTCACTGGAAAAGAACGGAATTTTATTTTTGTTCGCGGTCTGGATGATTGTATCCACTGCGCTAACTACCGAGTTATCCAGCGTGATATAGAAGGCATCCACTTTGCCAACCAGAGAATCGGTCGCCTGTTTTACTTCGGAAGTGTTCGTAACTGGTGCTTTGACCAGCTTGATATTATGTGTTGCGAGCGCTTTTTCCGCATTGTTCGCCATCACAACCGCATTCGGTTCGCCCTCGTTAATAACCAGACCAACCGTCTTTACATCCGGCAAATATTTGGCGATAAAATCAGCCAATTGTACAATCGCCTCCGGGTTCGTATCCGATGCACCTGTTACGTTACCACCTGGCTTGTCCATGTCACTCACCAGTTTGGCACCCAGCGGGTCTGTCACCGCTGCGAACAGCAGTGGCTTGTCCTTTACTTGTTGAGCCAGTGCCAGTGCGGATGGTGTTGCAATCCCTAGGACCAAATCATTTTTGGAATCCCCGGCAATTTTCTGGGCAATGGACAGGTTGTTCGTTGAATCGCCTTGCGCGTTATTGTAGTCAATCGTCAGATTCTTGTCTTCTTCAAGACCAGCATCCTTCAGCGCTGCAATAAATCCTTCACGTGTGGCATCCAACGATGGATGTTCGACAATTTGCGAGATCGCGATGCGATACGATTTTTCTGCCGTACCTTCACCTGTTGTGCTGCCCGATCCCTCGGTCGTTATGCTACCGCCGCTGTTATTTCCGCAACCAGCCGCTACAACCATAGATGCAACCATCATCAGAGACATTAACCATTTCTTTTTCATGTGTGAGAACCCCTCTCCATCTTCTAAAATGTTGATGCCCTCATCGTTATCCAAGTGACACGATAGGGCGGGACAAAACGAACGCTTCAACGCATTGTTGCTTTGATCGACAAAAGCAGACAAATATAGACTTTTCTCATGCGACTGAAGTCCATGACTCGTGTTGGTATTTTATTGTTTCCCTAATATTAAGGTGCGACCTGTTTCCCGTCAATGGTTGAACCGCTTCCAATTTGCATTCATTGCAGATACGTGAGAGAAAACATTACATAAAACAAAAAAAGGCCTCTGCTAAGAAAGGATATACAACTGGGTGAAGAGAAAATACACATCATTCTTTTTCTTTTTTCAATTCTTCTAGTTCAGATAATGTTAGCCCGGTAGCTTTGATAATGGTATCTTGATCAAGCCCCAAAGCGAGCATATTGATTGCGATTTTACGTTTACTCTCTGCTTCTCCTTCTTTGATGCCTTCTTCGATTCCTTTTTGGATGCCTTCCTCCAAGCCTTTCTTGAGACCTTCTTCTCGTGCGCCCTCAATCATGGAAACTTCATCCCATAGAAATTTCTGACGGTCGATATATTGTTGACGTGCTTGCTCATCCTGGCTCAGAAACTCCAATACACTCATGGCTTTTTTCAACGCCGGTCCGGTTCGTGCATCAATAACTCCTCCCAGCTAGACTTGGTTATCCCCTTTAAAAATAATAGCCATCGCACTAATCCATCATTCATCATAATGTTGTTGTCTTTTAACTTCGAAATTTCATCTGTCAGGGATATATCTGTATGATCTTCTCTTAAATGAAATACGTTGTGATAATGATCATTAGCGAGCATATTGAAATTAACAATGTTAATCGCTACGCATTTTTTTGAGCTGGATGTAAATTTAATAATAACACGCATCTAATACTTAATATAACGTTTTTACGTCATTTTCCAAACAAAAAAGAGACTGTTCCGAGTGATCGAAACAATCTCTATACATGCTAATTCCCAGCCGCTTCGCGAATCTGGTACGTGCATTTTTTGCCGCCATCCGCATAACATTCGGTGCGCTCCACATCAGCCTGCAGCAATGAACGGAACAGTTCCAGTTCACAGCGGCAAGCCTGTTTATAGACACTCGCTACCTGCACAATAGGGCAGTTCAGCTCGGTAAGCACATAGGTGCCATCCTCTTCCTTGGAGGCATCGGCCATATATCCGTTTGCATTCTGAATGCGCGCGAGTTCCTCGACACGTCCGGCCAGATCCTGACCTTGCATCTGTGGCTGTCCGCTGCGAAGCAGCTTGTCCCGGCGGCTCTCGAACAATGCATCCACGACACCGCTGCCCGCTGAATCCGACAGTTCCTCCAGCAGTTCCAGGGTCAGTGATGAATATGATTTTGGGAAAAAGCTATCCCCGCGCACCGTCAGATGGTACACCGCGGAGGGACGTCCAGCTGTAGCTCTGGCTTCCCGAACCTCAATCCAACCCTCCTGCTCCAGTGCCGTGAGGTGACGGCGAATCGCCATGCCGGTCAGACCAAGCTCAGCTGTCATTTCCCTTGCGGTCATTGTGCCTTGCTGCTTCAGCATGAACAAAATCCGTTCACGCGTCGTTCGTTCCTCTTCGCGCTTCACGATCAGCACCTGCTCTCCCTGCTTATGCGGTTACCGGTGCTGCCTCCCGGCAGGCATCCGAGCAAAAGCGGTTATGCGTCTCTTCGCAATCCTCACAGCTTACATGCTGGAGGTTGCAGGTTGGACAGTTAATATAACGGTCATGCGTCGTTCCACAGTGATAACAGCTGGCAATCACGATATCTTCATCCGTCCGGTTAATCGGCACGGAAATACGCTCGTCAAAAACATAACATTTCCCATCAAACAAACGACCTTGTACCTCATCATCCTTGCCATAGGTCACGATTCCGCCATCAAGTTGTGCCACGTCCTGGAAACCTTCCTTAATCATGAACCCGGTCAGCTTTTCACAACGAATACCGCCAGTACAGTAAGTAATGATCTTTTTGTCCTTCATGTCGCCCAGGTTATCCCGAATCCATTCCGGAAACTCGCGGAACGACTCCACGTCCGGACGAATCGCACCTCGAAAATGACCAATCTCGTACTCGTAGTCATTGCGGCCATCAATTACAATGACATCCTCCTGTTGAAGATGCTCGTAAAATTCTTTCGGGGACAACCGTTTACCACTAACTTCGTTCGGGTCCAAGTCTTCGTCCACACGGAATGTAACCAGCTCAGCTTTGTGACGAACAAATATTTTTTTGAACGCATGCTCTTCGACATCATCAATCTTGAATACCATATCGCTGAACAGCGGGTTGGCATGCATATCCTTCATGTACTGCTCGGTTTGCTCTGGTGTACCGGATACGGTACCGTTAATGCCTTCCGAGGCAATCAGAATACGTCCTTTTACACCCAGGTCCTTACAGTATTGCAGATGCTCTTGCGTAAACGTTTCAGGGTCTTCAATCTTCACGAACTTATAATATAAAAGCACGCGGTACGCGCTGTTACACATGTGTATCACCTGTTCCTATCCCATGTTGTTATTGGCCGGATCATCCGACAAGACTACAACGTTGCAACCTTGCTTATGAAAAAGAAAAGAAACAGCCGTCCGAAACAATGTCTCGAACTGCTGCTTTGAACATTCGACTTTTATTCCTGCATTCTAGTTTATCGGAAGCGGAATAGCTTAGTCAATATAAATGTATAGAAAGGAATGTAAGTTATGGAATACATTTTTCGCTGCTTGTCTCAATCGAACGATTAAGAATACTGAATGGCATTGGCGATCAGCATAAATACAATACCCATAGCGATCCACATGACCATCAGCGGCCAGAAGAATCTAACCCATTTCTGATACGGAATGCCGGATACCGCGAGACTGCCCATTAAGGCTGAAGACGTTGGCAGAATCATGTTGGTGAATCCGTCTCCGAACTGGAACGCCAGTACGGCTGTCTGACGGGTAACTCCGAGCAGATCCGATAATGGAACCATAATCGGCATCGTAGTCACGGCCATACCTGTACCCGACGTGATGAACACGTTCATGATATTTTGGAAGAAATACATACCCAATACCTGCACGGAGGACGGCAATTCGCCAACCGCTGTAGACATTCCGTATACTACGGAGTCAATCACGTTACCCTGATCGAGGACAACCATGATACCTCTTGCCAGACCGATGATAAAGGCACCATAAGCGATGCCACTAGCACCTTTGACGAATTCACTTGCAATTCGACTAGGACCGAACCCGGAGACAAGACCAGCGATCACGCCCATGCTCAGGAAGAGGGCCGCCAGTTCTTCCATCCACCAGCCTTCTTTGGAAACACCCCAGATTAACAGGGCAAAGCCAGCTACAATTGTAATGATAGTCAGAATATGTGTGATGCGAATCGTTGGCAGTTTGTTCAGGTCCACCGCAGGTGTATCTGCTGCCTGCTCCTGCTCCAGCTCATGCACCAAACCACGTGTTGGATCAGACTTCACTCTGGACGCGTACCGCATAATATAGATACTTGTCACGGAGATGAGACACACCAGGATAATTGCACGAAGCCAAATCCCTGAGAAAATTGGAACTTCTGCAATGGCCTGAGCCAGTCCTACGTTGAACGGATTGAGCAGTCCGGCAGTGAAACCACACGAGGCCCCCAGCGAGATCATCGCCGTACCGGTTAGAGCGTCATACCCCAGCGCACGCGCAATGGCAATCCCGATCGGTACAAAGACCATAACCTCTGTGGACATGCCCATCGTGAATCCACCAACTGAGAACAAGGTGATGAATACCGGAATGACCCATAATCCCTTGTTGGCGAACGAACGGGCTACCCTACCTGTAAGGGCTTCAATCGTTCCCGTACTCGTAATGATCTGAAATGCTCCGCCGATGATGAAAATAAAGAATACAACGTCCGCGGAGTCAACCAGTCCGCGAACGATGGACTTGGGAATATCCCATAATCCCGTTGGATTGGCCTCTACATGATGATATGAACCTGGAACGAGCAAGGATTTGCCTGTTGCTTCATCCTTGACCCGATCAAATTCCCCTGCTGGAATAATGTAGGTTAGCACGGTAGCTACCAGCACCAGAATAAACAAGATGACGAAGGTGTGAGGCATCTTAAACCATTTGCGCCGTTGTTGTGGTTGTTTTGTTATGTTTTCCAATTCATCATCCCTCGTCCTTCTGTTGTTTCCATGCTTCAAATTCATCACGTACCTGCTGCAATGCTGCCTTGTCTGCGTACAAATCGAACGCCGTCAGTGCAAGTGCCTTCGCCGCACGGTTTAGCTCAATCATGCCTTCCTCTGCTCCGGCAAGCCGGGCAAATTCAGGTGTGTGTGTTGTCGCATCTCCTAACCGAATATACGGATGGATTGCGGCTGTAATCTGGCTTACGTTACCGATATCCGAAGAACCGACGCCGCCTGTTTGCGGTGGATCATGCACTTCAATGCCCATATCCTCCAGGTTCTGCTGAAACAGACCCGCCAGAGTTTTGTTGTTATTCCGCTCGGCATAGATCAGGCCTTCGGTAATATCTACCGTAGCCCCGACGCCTTCCGCAGCATGGCGCACGACTCGATATACTTTGTCCATGACGACTTTCAGCTCTTCAACGGTCTTCGCCCGAATGATATATACGGCTTCAGCCAGCTCAGGCACCACGTTGGGCGCATCTCCACCCTTGGTAATAATCCCGTTCACCCGAACGTCATCCTTCAAATAAGGACGCAGTGAGTTTATTCCCGCGTACGCGTTGACCAAGGCATCTAGCGCACTAATGCCCTTCTCAGGAGATGAGGCAGCATGTGCTTGTTTGCCATGGAACGTAAAGGTTGCGTCCACACAAGCCAGCGCACCTCTCAGTACCATCGTTTTTTGCTGCGGGTGACACATCATGACGGCATCCATCTCATTGAATACGCCATCGTTCACCATAATGATCTTTCCGCCGCCCTCTTCTTCAGCCGGTGTGCCAAGTACGACGATTCGTCCCGGAAGATCAGGGCAAGCTTCCTTGAGCGCCAGTGCTGCACCTACAGCAGAGGTTCCGATCAGATTATGTCCGCAGGCATGTCCGATGCGGGGCAGTGCATCATATTCAGCGAGCAGTGCAATCGTTGGTCCGCCTGGCTGGCCTTCCCATACAGCACGGAACGAGGTGTCGAGGCCTGAAATGCCTTTTTCCACCTGAAATCCGGCCGCTTCCAGCGGTTCGGTTAACCATTGTTGTGCTTGGACTTCCTGAAAGCTAAGTTCAGGGTTAGCGTGAATGCGCAGGGATAATTCCCGCAAGTCAGGGTCCAGCCGATCTACGGTTTCTTTGATTTTTTGCTTCATATGAGCTGGGTCAGGATACATATTGTTTTGCCGCCTTTCTCCAAATACAGCATTTCTATATTCAATTCAATCGAATAAATATACAATCAGATTGGATATATTGTATGTGTGACCAAGCCAGAAGTAAATTCAAAAAAATTAAGGAATAGCCCATAAAAAATTTTATGGACTCGCTAGACAATAACATATGGATATCATTAGATGTCAGTATATTACTGGTTATTTTTCATATTAGCCAAGACGGCATCGGTATACATTTTAATCTTATGTACATCCTTCGAATGGGTACTCCCTATAAAAATGACACTGCCAAACAGCAATAAAATTCCTTATTTGATAATAAAATATCGGATAATTATGCATGAATAAATGCACCTATTCCGCTATGTCTGTATCTAGTTTCCGTCCACAACATGCTGTGTTCCAGCCGTTTTCATCAAGTCAATAAAGCGACCCACCGTTGCCTGCTGCAGCACACTTTCCTTATACACTAACCACGTATTACGCCGCAATCCCTGTCCATTCTGTCGAATCAATTCCTGCTGGTGAAGGCCATCCGAATCAGACACGAAAATACCCGGAATAATGGCATAACCAAGCCCATAACGCACCATTTCCTTACATGTCTCATAGCTGTCCACACGCATCGTTACGGTTGGTGAACATTCATAGCGCTCATACCACCAGGCCGCTACTCCCTCTCGGAAAGGACTCACAGGAGTTCCACCCGTTTTCGTCAAGGGCTCCTGAAATGCAATTTGCGGAAGCTCGGGAAGTTCATCCAGGTTGATGGGTTCACGGGATACAATGCAGACCGGTTCATCGTGCAGCAGATGTTTCCCCTCATACCATGGATGCTCCCCCCGTATGACACCCACTTGAATTTCATCCCGCATCAACAGTTCCATAACCTCCACACTCAGAGCACAGGTCACAGCAAACTGAACCTCCGGGTACAGTTCCTTGAACTGCTTTAACAAGGGAGGAAGCTTGTACAACGAATAATGATTGGCAATCCCAAGACGCAGCGTTCCCTTAACCTCATTCCGAATGTTCAACAGCTGCTCCTTGACCTGATTAAGCTCATTGAGCATTTTACGGGCATAGATCGCGAGATGCTCTCCTTCGGGAGTAAATCTGGCGCCTTTTAACGTTTTATCGATAAGTGGCACGCCAAATTCCTTCTCCAATTGCTGCAAACGGTATGTCAAAGCCGGCTGGGTCATAAACATGCGCTCCGCAGCCTTGGTCAGACTACTTTCTTCGGAAACGCTCAGCAGCAGACGGCAGTCCTTTTCATCCATGATCATGTTCCCCCTTTACTTCTCGTCTCTTCAGTATAACCCAGAAAACCAGCGTTAAAGGTACAGAAAAAGCCCAACTCGATATGAGTCAGGCCCGCTCTGCTAATTTACTTCTTCTTCGATGATGATTTACTGCGAGATCGTAATGACCGAGGTGACAAAGTGGTATGATTCATTTTCCTGCACTGCCTGTGACAGCAAAATTCGGTTGCCTTCCGGACTCCAGCTCAGTGGATCAGATGCGTTATCCATTTCGGCCGAGATCTGGAACTGCTCCGCCGTTTCCGTATTAGAGACGAACAGCCCTTTTTCATCGTCACTTTCCGAATTGATTGTGTAGGCGATTTTGGAATCGTCACCAGACCAGCTCGTGCCGAAGATCTGCGTGCCTCTGGCAAGCGTGGCTTTTTCATTCCCTTCCAGATCGGTTAGCACCAGCGCCCGTTTGGTATCGGCTGTTTTTTTCACAATCGCCAGTCTTGATCCATCGTTGGACGGGATTACCCTCTCTACACTTTTCAACACCTGCTTCACTTCACCGGTCTTCGTATCGTAGCTATTCAACTGTCCGTCCGTGCCTGTGATGTAGTAAATTACATTACCCGAAACGCTGACACTACTTACATTGAAGTTCCCCGTCTTGACCAGCGCTTTGGTTGTTCCATCCACACTTGCTGATATGATATCCCCATTCATGTTTGGAAAAACAACATGCTCCTTATCCAGCCATGCTCCTTCAAAGACAAATCCATCGTCATTGCCTGCAGGAACCACTTCCCCGTTGTGCAGGTTCAGAATGAAGCCTTTGCCCGTCGATTCCTCTGGTTCTCTGTAGAAAATATACTGACTATCCGGGGACACGAGTGGTGAGCCCAGATTCACTTCACTTTCCTTCACGGGTGTATCTGTGCCCTTTGTAAGATCGTACATGTATAAGTTATGCGGGTAACGTTTCTCACCCTCAACGGTGACAGGCTTCATGGACTCGTTTACTTTATCCGACAAAATCCAGTCATTGCTTAGCCATGCTACCCCGCGCATATTCGACAGTTTATCGATTTTCTCCAGCTTAAAGCTCTGGTATACCGATGTATTTGTATTGTCCTTGACTGTAATATCCGTGCCGGATTTCCCGTTCTGTGTATTATCCCCTGGTTTCGTTGTTCCCCCGCATGCTGTTGCCGATAATAGGACAATTGCCCCGAGCGTGCCCAAAGCCGCCTGCTTCCAATTCATCATGGTCCCTCCTGATTGCTTTCTATAGACCAAGCATACACATCGCATACTTCCAAAGTTATTCAGACTTGTTTCCAACTTGTAAACTTGAATGGGCAAGAGGGAAAACAAGCTGGAACGTCGTTCCTTCCCCATGCTTCGGATCGCTCGGCAACAATGTGATTGTGCCGCCCTGCTTCTCTACAAATTGCTTGACGAGTGATAGTCCCAGCCCGGTTCCCCCGGTTTTTCTGGCCCTGTCTTTGTTGACGGTGTAAAAGGGTTCAAAGATTTTCTCGCTCGCCTCATCCGGAATGGGCGTACCTGAGTTGAAGATGCGAATCACCGCTTGTCGCTCCTGCATTCGCAGTTCATTGCTTACCCGGATGACACCTCCCGGCACATTATATTTGATCGCATTATCCAACAGATTGATGAAAATATGCATCAGGCTCTCCCGATCGCTGCGGATCACCGCAGGCAGTAACGTCACCTCCATGTTCAGCGCAAACTTCTCGGCTTTGCCCCGCATCCGGCCACAGGCATCCTCCAGTAGAGCACGAACCTCCACGTCTTCCGCCTGATTCTCAAAATCATATTTCTCCAGGGCTGATAAATGTAATACCTTCTCAACCATCTCGTACAACCGCTCCGTTTCCTTGCCAATATTGCTCGTGGCATCATCCAGCAATTGCGGATCATCCTTATACATGTCCAGCAGCTCCACATATGCCTTAATCGACGTAAGTGGTGTCTTGAACTCATGGCTAATGTTACCGATATATTGTTTCTGCTGCTGCTCCAGAGCCTGAAGCTTCTCGATAGCGAGCTGAAGCTTCTGCTGTTCCGCATGCATGGCTTCAATATTTTGCTGAATCGATGTGCTCATATAATAAATGCCCTGTCCCAGTTCGCCCAATTCATCCTTGCGACTCACTGGTGATTCGGTAATATAATGCCCTTCACGAATGGAATCGGCAGACTTCTTCAATCGGGTTATAGCAACAGCAAAACGATTGTAGAAGAGATATCCCAGAATGAAGCTTAACCCAACAACCGCAATCCCCGCCCACATAAACAACTGAAGGATACGGGCATAGAATTCATGATAGCTCTGAACCGGATACTGCATGCGCACAGCACCCATCTGTCCATCCGGTCCGTCCAGCGGTGCTACATATAGCAGGGTATCCCCCTGTTCGTGATAAGCAATTTTATTTTGCAGCGCATAGTTCAGCGTCGCTGTGATATCTGCACTTTCCTCAGACATGATTGATGAACCAACCTGCTGTCCCTTCATATCATAAAGCGCGATGGGCAGACCTGTGGAGCTTGCAAGCTCTTGAGCCAGCCTGCGGCCATTTTGCTGTAAAAAAACCTCCTGCTCTAGACGAACGGACTCGGTATAGTAAGACTGCCGCACATTCAGATTCACCAGACGGGTCTGCTGGGACAGAATGGTCTCGATCTGCGTCTGCTGGTTGCGCTCAATACCTCGCAATACCAGCGAGCTGAGCACAACGACGGTCAGGATTAGCAATGCAGCTAGAAAAACGCTGAACTTCAGCTTGATGCTGATTCTCATACCGAGCCGCCCGGTTCAGGGGCTGATGCCTTATAGCCGATTCCGTATACCGTCTGCAATTTTTGCTGGTCGGTATCGCCGATCTTTTTGCGCAGCCGCTGAATATGAATATCCACCGTGCGTGTACCCCCGGCATATTCCATGCCCCACACCCGGTCCAGCAGATCATCCCGTGTGTATACACGCTCGGGGTTGGACATCAGAATGGTCAGCAAGTCGAACTCTTTTGGCGTCAAATCCAGCTTCTCCTCATTCACCGTCACGGTGCGGTGAGCGATATGGATACGCAGTGTTCCATTGACGATAGCCTGATTCTTCTGGTCGTCAGGGGACGGGCTGCTTTTCTCCACACGGCGCATCAGCGCTTTTACCCGGGCGAGCAACTCGCGGATCTCAAACGGTTTAGTCATATAATCATCCGCGCCCATTTCCAGGCCTACGATCTTATCCACGATATCATTTTTGACAGTCAGCAAAATAATGCCGATATCCTCTCGATCCTCCAGCCTGCGGCATACGCCGTATCCGTCCAGCTTGGGCATCATCACATCCAGAATCATGACCTGCGGATGGAATGACGCCACCTTGACCAGTGCTTCTTCGCCGTCATTTGCTGTCTCTACTTCATATCCTTCGCGCCGCAGCGCGTAAGCAATGGCACTGACAATGCTTGACTCGTCATCCACGACCAATACTTTTTTATTCATCGAAATCATCCTCTATATGTGTCATGAGTTATCGTAATCTTTGGATCTATGTTAACAAGGTATGGCCTGATTAGCTATGGAGGACTTTTCGATTTGTGAGAAACTCCAGAAACGTCTGTATCCTCTCAGCTTCGACTTAGCTCTACTTTTTTTATACCCCAAACACAACAAAAAGAGCCAACCCGTAATTGGATTAGCCCTGTAAAGTGTAATTTCAGTTTCATATCACTGCTTAGGCAGCAGTTTTTTGATTTCCTCTGCAGAGAGTCCGGAGGCTTTCACCACAGCTGACATATCTACGCCAAGTGCAAGAAGCTCGCGAGCCATTTCCACTTTACCTTCTACTCTACCTTCTACTTTCCCTTTGGCTTCACCCTCAGCACGTGCACCTTCAATCATCGACTTTTCATCGCTTAGTGCTTTCATCCGTGCATCATAAGCCATTCTCGTAGCTGCATCCTGACTCAGAAATTCCAGCGTGTCCATCGCCTTTTTTAGCATCGGTTCATTCATCGCCAGCACCTCCCAGTTTGATGGATCAATCCCTTTTAAGAATAAAAGCCAGTTCACCAGTCCACCCTTATCCATAGGGACAGGGTGTTGATCCAGTTTGGTCAATTCCATCACATGAATTTCTATATCATCTGTCAAACCAATACCTGTATGATCTTCGCGTAAATGAAAAACATTGTGATATCGTTCATTGTCCAGACATGAGTAATTTAAAATATTGATCGTCACACATTTTTTCAAAAGATTATAGTTTTCGCCCTTCTTGATCTGGTGAGAGTACATTTCACTCCAGTAGAACAGCGTCCTTTTTTCCATATTATACGGATTAAACAGCTGCATCTCAATGTTGATTAACTCACCCTCCACCGTACGCGCTTTGATATCTAAAATGGATTGTTTATCTTCCGGACTATCTTTGTCCGTAAACGTGTTAATAAGTGTAATCTCCGTAAGAGGCGACTCACCGGTTTCAATAAACGTGCTGTTAAGGAAAGCTAACAAAACATCTTTACTTTGCTCACTTCCAAAAATACGTTTGAATACAAAATCAACTCGAGGATCGAGCAAATCCGTCATCCTGCATCAGCTCCATTCTTACCCAGGATTATATCATAATTCCCATACTTTCTTCAGCTTAACGTTGGACCTGCATTCACATCTGATCACTCTTCAAAAGACAAATTCATTGGCTCGTCCGACATCTCATACTCTGTCTCCATATGAGTCAATGGTGTATTCGGATCAACCTCTTCGAAACGGAAACTATCCACCCAAACTTTTCCTTTGCCGTTCAAAATAACCCCGAATGAGATGACCGCACTGCCCTGCGGAACACCTGATGATAATGATAGGGTGACAGAAGCGCTTCAGACGCCACTTCTTCAAGCCCGATATCCTCGTACAGATTCGTTTCAATAAAGTAGAGACTTTGCTGAATCAATTCACTGTATGAATTCAAATAAAGTCCAGCCCCTTTCCATATCCTTACTATACGTGAGGCTGCACATTTCGTTTTGATCATTTTTGCTAACCTGTTCTGGTGACAACCTTCGATACAGCCCCCACCTATGATCTGAACCTCTCTAAGATAACGAGGTAATACTGCACAAATAACGAAAAAAGAGCCCATCATCAGGAGGAATGCTCCATCCCATGATTGGCTCTTCTTTAATCTGACTAACGCCCCAAGTGCGGCGCCTTTTTATTTCTATACTCCACTCAAATCGAAATTATTTTCCAAAATCAACATCATACTGCCGGCACCGGCTGAGCTCCAACTTCCTCCTCATGATCCAACAGATCATGTTTCTCCCAAGCCCGGCTCTTCCAGCGGAAATACATAATGACAGCGCGTGTCCACTCGTCTGCGGCAATCGCAAGCCATACACCGGCGAGCCCCATGTGAAGCTTGAACACAAGCAGGTAGCCTAGCGGCAGGCTCATGCAGACCATAGAGATCAGTCCCATGTATACCGGGAACTTCGCATCACCTGCGGCACGAAGGGAACCAATAATCACAATGTTGCAGGTTCGCCCGGTTTCCAGCAGAAGACTTAGCAGGATGACCTGTGCCCCTAGCTTGATGATTTCCGGATTATCCGTGAACACACTCATCAGCGGAACACGGAAGAGAATAATAATTACATCGATCACAACCGTTGCGAGCAGCGCCCATTTTACACTGTCGAATACGCGTTTGTATGCATCGTTCTTGCGCCGTGCACCGACCAGTCGGCCAACAATAATGGAAGTTCCCATTCCGATCGCCATGCTGAATAGATAGATGTAGCTTGAAATGTTACCCGCATATTGCCGGGTTGCCATCGCTTCAGCACCCAGATAGGTTACGTACAGTGTGAAGACGAGCTGGCAGGACTGATATACAACGGATTCCAGTGCAGAGGGGATACCAATTCGCAAGATTTTGCTGATAAATTTCTTCGAAAGGTTGATGTAATAGCTAAACTCTACCCTTACATCCATAACCCGATAGAGCAACCAGAAGAAAATAATCAAACAGATCAGACGGCTTCCGACCGTTGAGATCGCCGCCCCTTCTACACCAAGCTTCGGCATGCCGAAATGGCCAAAAATAAGGGCGTAGTTACCAACGACGTGAATCACGTTCATCAGAACGGAAACATACATCGTCTCTTTGGTGTAACCATGCGTACGAATCGTCGCGGCCAGCGCGTTAATCAGCGCCTGAAGGAAGATCCCGCCTCCGACAATACTTATATAAGAACGGGCAAAATCGTATATTTCACCTTGGATATGAAGCAGTGTAAGCAGATGTCCTCCTAACAGAAGGAAGCTTCCGCTCAGGATCAGTCCAACAATCAGATTTAGTGTAATCGCGTTACCTGTTACCTGTGCCGCCTCACTCAACTTCTTCGAACCAATATATTGTGCCACAACAATAGCAGCGCCATGTCCAATGACTTCCAGTACAAGAATCGCAATGGAAATAATCTGGTTGGCTGCTCCGACTCCGGATACTGCATTATCGGACACTGAACTGAGCATGAACGTATCCACGCTCCCCATCAACATAAACAAGAAGAGTTCCAGGAAAATAGGCCATGTTAGCCGAATCAGATTCAGATCCTTGGCATCCGAACGCAGGGACTCTTTGGTTGAGGATATTGCTGTCATTTTCTCACCTTTCCCGTGTGGGCTTTAATTCTTAGGGTATGTTAGCACAGGTGGTTTGAAAATGCAGTAGTTTTGCGAAAAAACTTGAAAGTTTTTTGAAATTCCAATAATAGGTATTTTCAGTTTTTTCATTTAGTTTGCATTATAGAGAATAACTAAATTGATATACTCGTTATAAATACACGATCTCAGGAGATAGAAGAAGTCCAGGGCGATGAGCAAAAACCCTCACACATCCCTATTGGATCGGGATGTGTAAGGGTCCAAGGTTTAAGTTAGCCATTTAATCATCTGGAATACATGGGTCTATCCTTTTACCGATCCGGCAGCAATACCTTCTACAATTCGATTGCTCAAAACGAGGAAAGCGATCAGGATCGGCAGGATGCTGATCATCAGTGTCGCACCAATCACTCCCCAATTTATTTCACTGAACCTTGCGTTACACCATTGATAATCCATTTTTGTGCAAACAGGTAAATGATGATCATCGGCAGCAACGCCAGCAGGTACGATGCAAACGCCAGGTTGAAGTCAGTATTGAATTGACCCTGGAACACATATTGTACCAGTGGAAGCGTGTATTGTGCCGGATCACTAATAATAATGAGTGGCAGCAGAAAGTCATTATAGGTAGACAGACAAGTTAGAATACCAACCGTGGCACTGATCGGCGCCATCAATGGGAAAATGATTTTCCAGAATGTGCCCCAGGTTGTTGCTCCATCTACGAAGGCTGCTTCCTCCAGTGCTACCGGAATGGACCGAATGTAACCTACATATACAAATACGTTAAAGGCGAGACCGTACACCGTATGCAGCAGGATAAGACCCAGAAGATTGGTCATTTCCAGTGATGCAGTCAGCTTAACAATCGGCAGCATGATGATTGGAAACGGAATAAACATCGCGCTGACGAAGTAATAATACAGCCCTTTGAAAAATTTCCGCTTCTCCATATTCCGGGCAATCGCGTAAGCAACCATAGAGTTACTGAGCAAGGTCAGAATGACTGTTGACGCAGTAACAATGGCACTGTTACGGAACGATTGGAAGAAGTTTGTCATGTCTATTGCACTTGCAAAGTTCTCCCAGTGAAGCGTTGTCGGAATAGCAAAGACCGATTGGGCCATTTGCTCCGGATTTTTCAATGCGATTGTAACCGTCATATATAAAGGGAACAGAATGAACAAGGTACCCAGAATAATTAACAACATAACGGGCCAGTTGGTACGTAAACGGCTTCTCATTACAGATCCGTCTCCCTTCTTTGCAGGAACCGGATTTGCAGAATCGAAATCACCGCAATAACGATGAAATAGATAACCGAGTTCGCAGATTGATATGCATATTCGCCGCCTTCAAATCCACCCGTGTAGATCAGATGGGAGATGGACTGTGTTGCCCGTCCCGGTCCACCATTCGTCAAGGCCACGATCTGGTCAAAGACCATCAGTGAGTTTTTCATCGCCAGCACCATATTAATTGTGAAGAACGGGGCAATAAGCGGAAACGTAATGCTCCAGAATTCACGCCATTTTCCAGCGCCGTCCAGATTTGATGCTTCATACAATGTCGTAGGGATGGTTTGCAATCCCGCCAAATACAGAATCGTATTCAACGCGACGGATTGCCACACCGCTACAATTACGATCCCAATCCATGCCAGACTTTCGCTGCCCAGAATGTTGGTGGATAGGGCGTTGATGCCCAGGTTTTGTCCCCAGATCGGGAATACGTTGGAGAACAGGTAGTTAAATATGTAACCTACAATCAATACACTCAGGATATTCGGCAAGAAGTAGATGCCACGGAAAAAGTTACGGAACTTGATCTTGGCATTCAGCCCGAGTGCAATGAGCAGGCTTAGAATATTCGTAAGGATCGTTACAACGATCGCAAACTTGAAGGTAAACCAGTAGGCGTTGCCTACATTGTCATCTTGAAACAAATTGAAATAGTTTTTGAATCCAACAAAATCATAACCTTTACCGAATCCGTTGTAGTTCGTAAATGAATAATAGATCCCCTGGAGGGCCGGCAGCGTCATAAATACAAAGAACAGTATTACCGCCGGAACCGTCATCCAGTAATAAGGCGCGATGCGCTTGTTCATACTCCATCCTCCTTCGGACAAGGCGTTATCGCCGATTCGCTACCTTGTCCCATTCTTTGTCGAGTGTATCCAGATAGTTGTCGATGTTCTTGTTTTGCAAAAAGGACTGTACGATGGAATTCAGCTGCACCGCAGCCGGAATATAGTGATCGGCGAAGTCGATAACCTTGCCCTGCTCAATGTAAGGTGTCAGTTCCTGTACAGCAGGATCATCTTGTTTTACACCTTCCACCGCAGAGAACAGCGTCTGTTCCTTAATGTACTTGCCTATATTTTCAGGCTCCAGCAGAAACGCGATGAACTGCTCGGCCTGCTCCTTGTTTGGTGTATTCGCTGAAATGGTAAACAGAGAGTCGATTCCGTTCACCAACTTGATCTGGCTCGGATCGTTGCCTGTCGGGAATGGGAAGAAACCAATGTCCACATTCGGGTTGGCTTTGCGAATCTCGGAGATCGCCCAGGTACCCTGGATGTACATATAAGCTTCACCATTAGCAAAGGCACGGTTACCATCCGAATACGCTTTACCGAAGTTGTCGCCGTGACCGTAATTCATCAGCTCCAACTGCTTCTCCGCAACCTCACGGTATTTCTCCTTGAAGGTCACTTTGTTCTCGCGACGCTCCAGGTAGAAATCAATACCAACCAAGTTAGGTCCGAGTGCATTGAACGGCAGATTCGTCTGCCAATCATCCTTGTATGTGAAGTAAAACGGAATTTTACCCGCATCCTTAATTTTTTTGGCTGTAGCAATCAGCTCGTCCCAGGTCTTGGGTACGTTCAGACCCATTTCTTTAAACAAGGTTTTGTTGTACATGATGCCGTTTGCATTTGTTGCGTAAGGAACACCTGTCACTTCATCCATGCCCGTGACATCCTTCAGCATCTTTATGTAGTTGGGATCGATCGTTTTTAACAGTGGACTGTCTGTCAGATCGGCGAAAATATCACTCTGTGCAAGAATGGAATAGGTATCGGTTGCCCCCATTGCCATAATGTCTGGCACATCGTTCTTCACCACACGTGTCTTCAGCACCGTCTCCGCGTCAGGTGGATTCACCTGAGTGACCTGAATACCAGAGTGTTCGGCGTTGAATGTTTTGATTAACTCGTCAAAGGTTCCTTTGGCTTCGGGTTTGTTCTGAAAAAATTCAACCTGCACTTTGCCATTGTCATTATTCCCGCTAGTGCAGGAAGACAGAAGTACAGCCGTTATTCCACAAAGCAGCATTAACCCGAGTGCCTTGGTAAGCGATGTTCTCATGTTGTACCTCCCTCAGCTTATATACGTAAAGATTTACCCATTAAATTAGTGAAGTAACCACGTGGTTAATCCTTCCACCGTTTTATACTTAGAGCGTTGACTATAATGTGTCCTATTATTCCTAAAACGGTTTCGGTAAAAATGAATCAGTCCCACTGACCGCGAGTCCGCTCGTCGACATAACAAAAAAAGGACATCGGAAATATCCAATGTCCCTCATGTATCCAGTTACGCTGCTTACATCACAGCTGTTGTTAACTCTTTATCAACGCTCTATTTTCGGCAAAGCATTACGTAAACGCTTGGCTCGGTAACTCTGAAATGCACGGATTAACATGCCGATGACCAGCATAACCACGCCAACATTTATCGCTACATCCGCCAAATTGAGAATACCACGTCCCGACGGAAATACGAGAAAATCCGTTACACGTGCGTAGATAAAACGATCGATTGCATTACCCAAAGCACCACCGACCATGAAACCGGCACCTGCCTGCATCCAGAAACCGCGAATCTCACCTTTTCTCCGATAATACATCATACCCGCCACGAATAGAATAGCGACCACACCGAAAAGACGCGCATTCCCTTGAAACAGGCTGCCTGCCATTCCACTATTCTCATAATGCTGCAATTGCATTCCCGAGTCGCCAAGCCTCATCGTGTCCCCAACTTCCATATACATCCTCACCGCCATCTTGGTTCCCTGATCAACCAAGGTAACCAGCAGTGCTACAAAATAAAATAACATTGTGCCACTCCTCCTGCCGGACGCTCAAAAGTTAAACTAAAGAAGTCTCCGCTGTAACATTTCCTTCACTTTAACACACCCGAAGCGTTGTCACCAACTGGACAGAGAACGCGCATTGCACACACTCATAGGAATGGAATGGGCAAAAAAAATCCGTACCTGGAATAGGCACGGATGATGAATACTTTTATTGGAGTTAAAACCACATTTTTATTGAATAGCAGAGAGCACATCCAGCAGCATGGATTTGAATTTCGGACGGTCAATGGCCTCACAGACGCGTACATTCGGCTCTTTGCCGAAACGTCCGTTGATATCCACAACGCTATATCCGCGTGTTAACTCTCCTGCTGCTTCTACATCCACATAATACTGACCGGATTTGGTCATGAGCGACTCATCTGCGGCAACAGCCATCAGCAACGTGTCCGGGTGAGTGGTGCCATTCAGTTTATGTACCGATTTGTTGAACTGCATAACCACTTTGTTGATGGCTGTGAAGAAATCGGCACCAGATGTACCCAGTGCTGCAATTTCAGCGTGATCATCATCATCCATAACAGAATACTGAGTACACATTTCCCAGCCAACCATGGTCGTCGGAATGCCTGCGTGCAATACAATTTTGGCTGCTTCCGGATCTACATAGAAGTTATACTCCGCGGCTGGTGTGATATTACCCAGTGCATTATTCGTTCCACCCATGATGTAGAGGTGAGCAATCTCCGGAATAATGGTTGGGTCCTTCTGGATTGCCATCGCAATGTTGGTCAGAGGTGCAATGGCCAGAAGCGAGATTTCGCCCGGATGTGCGTGTACCTTTTCAATGATAAAATCAACCGCATGCCCTGCCTCTGGACGCTGGTCTGCCTTCGGGAAATGGGCTCCGCCCATGCCGTCATCACCATGTACGTCTTCCACCGTGCGGTGCTGGGCCTTACCATAGGCCATCAATGGGCGTTCGCACCCTTTGTACACAGGCACCTTGCCGCCATGTCCAGCAACCTGTACCGTGTACAGGGCATTTTCAACCTCCTGGTCAAACTGTACGTTCCCACCTGTAATCGTAATGCCCTCCACCTGGAAATGGTGCAGTGCCGTCAGGATCGCAATCGTATCGTCTCCTGCTGTATCTGTATCGATGATGACTTTTCTCATGATGCCGCGCTCCTTCTTCGTTGAATTGATATTCATTCCAAATAAACACTAGGGTTTATTTTACATCAAAAACGTACCGATGACGATGGAAACGCCGATGATAATGGACCGCAGCAGCTGTGCTACCGCCATATTGCCTCTTGCGATTTCGTCACATACCCGCATCTTGGGAATCAGGAAGTCAAATATAATATAGACCAGACACAAAATAATGATTCCAAGCGCCGACCAGAGCAGCATATCCAGCCACGAATGCGTGGAGAAGGACACCATGCCCACAATGATACACAGGCCCAGCAATTTGCTGCCCATATACATGCCTGCCGCCTCGTTACCTTTTGCGATTTCCTCGCTATCGTTATACCGGGTCAATTGGCTAAAAGCGAAATACCCACATACCAATACTACCAGCAAAATGCCTACACCTACCGCTACATTCAGCAGGTTCAATCCCAAATTGTCCATTCCTTCTCCTCCTCGTCATCCATCCGTTCATTGACCACAGCCGCACAATAATAGGCCATATCTCCGGTTACCTTCTCCCCGATCCGGGGCAGCACACCGGCAAAACGTCCACCGATGACAAACACCCCTGTAAGCAAATAACCGCTGTATACGCCATCCTCTGTCTGAATCACGGCCTGTTCCATCGGTACCAGCTGCTGATATATTTTAGGCTGATTATTATAATAGGCTGCGATCTCATCTTCTTCTTGCAGTTCGGCTATTGTGTTGGAGTTCGTAGGGGCGTGCAGCTGATGAGAAGCAGCCATTTGGCCCGCATGATGATCCGATCCCTCATCCAGCAGCGATGTGCCTCGACCTTCGCGGCCCCAATAGCTTTTAGCCACATAAGGCATTGCGCTCCATTCGAAAGGTCCAGCTTCGAAATAAGTCGGTAGCAGATAACGCGAAATCGCCGCTAACTCTGCATCATCAAACAGCCGAAACCCGCAATATTCCATGGTTTGTTCATTGCGTTCATAGAGTGACCAGATCGCCGCCATGAAACCCTTGCTCTGCATCAGCACATGCTGTGCAGGATTCATCAGGCCCAGGCCGCCATCCTGAACCAATTCAAGCAGTGCTGCGCCGATGTCCACGCCGGTCGTTTCATCTCGATCATCGATTAGATATTCCAGGGGATAGAGCCGGTACAACAGGTTAATCTCGCGTCCATGATGGTAGAGCGCCTCCCCTGGAATAATCTCCAACTCCTCCAGTGGAGCGTAAAACGTTTCATACCCCGCCTTCTGGCACAGCTTCATCAGATACTCCGTATTGGTCCGATCCTCTACATGCTCCCCAAATGAAGTAAAGGTCACCGGGCCCAGCAAACCCTGCTGTGCGTAAGCATCCAGCCAGCGGTGAAAGCATTCCCGGATACATTCATCCATTCCTTTGGACGGAGCATGGAGCGATGTTTTTTCAACCATCCCCACCAAAATACCTTCCAATGCAGCTGCTTCAGGTATGCCGGTTGGGGTATCCGTGTTATTTTCGATACATTTAGGTCCGGCTTCCCCAATAATCCAGTCCTGCCGAGTAATCCCGCCTGTCACCATCTCCATACGAGCCGCCGGAATAAGGCCGGGATGAATACCCAGCTGCTGCTCCAGGAAAGAGTCGGGCATGTATTGCTGAATAAAACGCATCACCTTGCAATAAATCCCGTCTACAGCCTCAACTGCTGCACGCAATTCCTGCATCTCCGCAGGGGAATAAACCGTCAATGCAGGCACACAATATTGCTTGCCATACATGCGATGGTAGGGAACCTGTTGCCCTGCTTCACCCCTGAATACTTCTTCATGACTGAATGGCAGTTGGTAGATATTCCTCATCAGGTTCTAACCTCCCGAACTGCGGAAGAAGCTGCCAAAGCCGCTCGATTTTGAACTGGATTTGCTGTAGGAACTGCTGTCCTTGTTGCTCCGATAGGACGATCCGCCACCGTAATAATAGTGCCCACTGCTGGAGTCATATTCACATCCGGTATCGTATTCCGGGTCACACTCATCGCTATTGCTGCTACAACCGGATAATACGGCTGGAACCGCAAGCATTAGCGAGAAGGCAACCAGCTTGGCGCGTGATCCAGGTTTAGGTTTGGGATTTTCGTCCATTACAAATCTACCTCCTTCATAAAAAACAACACTTTCTTGCGATCCGCATCCAACACGGAATACACAAATTCATAGGTCGTACCGCCCCGGACCATGTAATGGTCCAGCAGTTGCTCGGCAAGCTCCATCGTGTACGAGGAGGATTCTGCCAAGTCCAATTCCTGAAATGCACACCCATTCCACAGCATGTATTCCGCACTGTACATGGAGGACATTTTACACATTGCCAGTGCAGCGTCCGCAATCGCTGTACCGTATTCCGCAGGTTTTTGATTGTCATACTCGGTCACGTAAACTGCATGCTCCCGACGATCCTCGCATTCATTGGACAGATGCGCCCAGAGCTTATTTTTCATCAGGGTAGCATCGACCAGCTTGCGCATGAAAAGCTCATCGCGAGTACCTGATACCTGCTCCAGTACGCCCGTCTCCACCTGCCGGTTATCCGACCAGTTCCGATAAGTCAATGAATAATAAATATCGATAACCTGCCTTTCTGTGAGCTCTAAGAGGAGCCGTTTCAATACACACAAACGTATTTAACGCATGAGAAGGAAAAAAGTTACACTATTCCCGATGACATGTAAAAAAGCATTTTGCATAAATCCCAAGAGTGGTTTTCAATCAGCAAGATATAGATCGAAATGAATCTATTCGTCTAGATCTTTTGCCCGCGAACAATAAGAATCGAATTATGCAAAATGCTAGTAAAGATAAGATTGTGGCGATACACAATTTTACCAGCTAATTACCTCGGATATCATCCCGTTATAAAGCTAACTTTGAAAATCAAAAAGGCCAGAGATCTCCCTCCGGCCTTCTTTCCTTCTTCATCTATTTCAAGATCTATTTCAAGATAAGTTCCGTAATCTGACCTGTCTCACAGCTCTGCCCACTGGGCCAACATATCATTGTATTCACCAGACAATTGCTCGCGTTCGTTCCACACTTGCTCCAGCTCGTTTGGATTATCCTGCAAGGATTCAAGCTGACGATCCATCTCCTTGATTTGCCCTTCAAGACGGGCCAATCTCTGCTCCAATTGTTCAGCGGACAGCTTTTTGGAAGTGGCCGTTGTATTAAGCGTGCTACCGGACTTCGTCTCCTGTTTCGGTTTTGAACTCCCACGTGATGGAGTGGCAACAACTGCTATATGCTGATTTGCCGCGGCTGCGCGGGTTTGCAGATCAAGCTTCTTCTCGCGATAGGCTTCATAGTCTCCCAGATAAGCGGTCATCCGCCCATTCTCCAGTTCCCACACGCGGGAAGCAAGTCGATTGACGAAGTAGCGGTCATGCGAGATGGCAAGCACCGTGCCTTCGAAATCAACAAGCGACTCTTCGAGCGCTTCCCTTGAAGCGATATCCAGATGGTTGGTCGGTTCATCCAGCAGAAGCACATTCGGCTTGCGCTGAACCAGCAGAGCCAGCCTTAGCCGTGTCCATTCCCCACCGGATAACTGTCCTACCGAGCGAAATACATCTGCTCCATAGAATAGATATCGGGCCAAAATGCCGCGTGCTTCTCCTTCTTCCACGCCCGCTTCCAGACGGAAGTACTCCAACACATTCAGCTTCGGATTGGAAGGCTCCTCCTGCTGGGCCAGATAGCCAACATCTACACGTGCACCCCACTCCAGGTTGCCTGCACTGGGTTGTTCCTCGCCCAGCAACAGCTTGAACAACGTTGTTTTGCCTGAACCATTGCGTCCAATAAGGGCAATTTTGTCGCCATATTCGAGCAATCCTGATACACCGCGCAGAATTGGACGTTCTCCATAAGCCTTTTCGACCTGTTCCATAACGGCCACTTGTTTTCCCGTACGGTCTGTAGGGCGTACATCGAAGTCGGCGTTACGCCGCTCCAGTACCGGGCGTTTCACCTGTTCCATCCGTTCGATTGCTTTACGCATCGAAGCTGCACGCCGGAAGAACTTTTCATTACCCCCGACTCGGCCCCATTCTTCCAGTTGGCGGATCGTTTCTTTCATTTTTTTGATCACCTTCTGCTGCTCTTTGAACTCCTCGAATTGCTGCATCAGTCGTTGTTCCTTCACTTTCATATATTCCGTATAACCACCAGCTGACGTCTGCGCTTCTCCATCCTCCAGTTCTAACGTCCGGGATGCTACACGGTCCAAAAAGTAGCGATCATGTGAGATCAGAATTATCGTACCTGTGTAGTCACGCAAAAATCCTTCCAGCCATTCCACCCGCTCCAGATCAAGGTGGTTGGTCGGCTCATCCAGCAATAACAGATCAGGCCTTACAATTAGCTGTGAAGCCAGCACAACCCGGGTCTGTTCTCCACCAGACAACGAACCAAACCGCCATCCGTAATGCTCCTTCGCAATATCCAGACCGTCCGCCACCTGATCGATCCGGGCATCCATTTCATATCCACCCTCGCGCTCGAACTGGTCCTGCAATGCCGCGTACCGCTTCAACAGTCGCTCCAATTGGTTCGGATCGGATGCACATTCCGGATCGGACATCTGCTGCTCCATATCCTTCATTTGACTCCGGCACGCCATAAGCTCCCTGAATCCAAGACTCAGCACATCCAGCACTGTGTAATCGTCCATTCCTTCCGGCACCTGAGCGACGTAACCAATACGTGTATCCTTCTTGATCATCAATTGTCCTTCATCCGGCTGGTTCAGTCGTGCCATCAGACGCATCAATGTCGTTTTACCGCTGCCGTTGCGGCCGATCAGGGCGACCTTGTCGCCCTCCATAATTTCAAACGTAATGCCGTCCAGCACCAGATGTGCTCCGTGGTATTGAGTCAGTTGTTGCGCGCTAATAATCATCATAATAAGGTTCCTCCTATGGATTGGAAGATCCTGACCGCAACACAAAAAGAGCCGCAGGAGGTTAGCTCCGCGGCCCTTCAGAATTCAAGCAATATCGCTTATCGTCCGAATGAGGTCAAGGCAGGCATCTTCTCGCAAATGTTAATTTCCGTATATTCAAAATTGGACAGACTTCTCCCGTTGGTCAGAAAAGTATGAACAATGCCAGCCATAGCAATCGGCAGCTGGCTAATACGGTTGTTAAGCATCTCGTGATTCACCTGTCTTCACCTCCCTTGTCATAATTAATGTCAATATATCACAGACGAATGCATTCCTGCAACCGCCCTATCGTCCAATTCACTCTTACTGTACAGCAGCTAACCCTCCGATTAATTCCGTCTCCGACGCCGAAACACTACATCCGTAATCGCCACCGTAATTAGTGTCAACATTCCCGCTGCACCCAGCGATGCACCAAGCAAGGCATAACCGATACCGTTCCACCCGCCAATCTCAATGCTAATCATGATCACAACGGCTCCGCCGAGCAAGGCCACACATGGCAGTATATATTGAACACCGGTCATTCGACGTCCCTGCAACCGATAGATAAGCCATTCGATCAGCAGCTGCACAGCCCACATGCCAAGCGTCCACAGGATGAGTACTTCCATAAGGTTCTCCTCCTTCTTGCTGAATGGTTAGAGCCTTCGCTACAGACCTCTCATTACTTCAACCAGTTGGCAAAGAACTCCCGGTATCCCTCTTTCATGATCGTGCGCGAAAAAGCACCAAAGGCATACTCACGGTTGTCTTCCGACACACTGCGCGGTGCAGCAGCAGCCATGTTCACCAGTTCAAACCAGTTATCCTCATTGCCTGCAAAGGCATGCGTTGATCGAATGTGACCATAGCAGGCATGCTCCGGCTTCACAACCATTTTGCCCATCGCCATGGCTTCAGTCAGCGGCATCGCAAACGTATCAAAGGCCGAACAGCTCCAATACACCTTGGACGAGTTCATCAGGGTAAATACTTCATCCTGTGTCAGCGCAAATTGCAATTTTACATTGTCCGGAATGTTGTATTTCTTCATGCTTTCCTCATAGCGGCGACCGCCGAATACCATGTATACTTCCTTGTCCGGGTTCTGCCGGGCATATTCCAGCACCAGATCCGGGCGACGATTCGCTTCATCCCGACCGATCCAGAGCACGCGATTATGCACAACCTGACTCGGGTCGTAGTGGCGGTTTGCGAGCTCTTCGCTAAAGCCAATCGGGATAACGTTCACGTCATGTACACCGAAATTGCGGCCCAATTCTGTTTTTAGGAACTCCGTCTGCACAATCGCTTTATCCACCATCGTATAAAATGGCTTCATCATCTCATACCCCGTCAGCGCCGGGTCGGGAAAGCTGTGCGGGAACAACACACTCTTCGGTAAAAACATCTTCAAAAACGTAAACCCGGATACGGTGTAGATAACATGCTCTATATTTTGGCTATATATCTGGTCCAGTACGATATCATAGTTCACCAGGTCGCCTTTCTCATGCTCATAACCCGGCAACCAGTCATACCCGCTAACATGGCGCTCCGGCGAGATGAACACAATCTCCACGCCCAGCTCCAGCCCGATCTGCTTCAATCGATCCGCAAATACGCGCGGGCCCTGTGCCTCCGTGAATTGAATTTTACGCATTACTAGTCCTACTTTACGCATGTTCTGCACCCCTCATTTCTATTCCCTTCAACACCGCTTCATGCACTGTTTCAGCGTCATTGCCGTCTCGTGCCACTGGTTCCGCAGCTGTTCCTCCGGCCATACACAGTCTGCACTTCTTAGATCCCCATCAATCAGACGCAGCATCCAGAGCGAGAATACAATGGCATATGCGCGGTACCACTTTTTAAAAGAAACCCGTTCAACCTGAACGCTATGGCGCTCCAGCCCGTCCAGATAAACATCGATAATCCGCTCCCGCAGCTCAGGCGTAACGGTTCTCGGGAACAGCGGATGCGATAGATCCACCAGATGATACACGTCCCAAAGAGCCGTATTCAGATGCGCATGCTCCCAATCGATAATCACCAGCCTGCCATTCACATCCGCCATGTTGCCGGGATGCAGATCTCCGTGACACAAAACACGAGGTAACTCCTCCTCTGCCGTATGGATTAGCACGGCGATGTTGTGCCAATCCGATGGTGACAGCGTGATCTCCAGTTTAGATAACAAATCAGCGGTGGATTCCTTTTGCCCAAGCAGATCATCCAGCATGTCCCGAATTGGCGGTTTCTGACCGACCCGGGGCAGCTCACCCCAATCTGCAACAGATAACGTGTGCCACTCCGCCATATGTACAGCAGCAGCCAGCATCGTCTCTTCCCGCGAATCATGCACCAGTTCGCCCAGATCCTCATAGATGATCCAGCTCTGTTTTGCGTTAATTTCACGGTCTGATGCAGCAATCAGCGCTGGATAGATAGGGGGCAATACAGACAGCACATGCCTCGACATCCATTGCTCGCGCCCATATTGCTCAGGATTAGTTAGCGGTTTGAAAATATAACTTTCCCCGGTATGAACAGTGAAACGCTCCACATACTTGCCATTCATGCCTTTGTAGAGCTGTTCCCTGCTTGTTATATATTGTTCATTCAACGTCCCTTCTGGAGTCACCCAGCGATGCGCCTGCACGTCTTCATTCACGCCATTCACCTTCCATTTCGTCCCCAGGCTTGGAGCTGGTGCTATTCATGTTTGCCTTTGCAGCCCTACTTCTGTCCACGCTCCGTGCCCATCTATCCGTTAGTATTTCTATCCATCATACGTTGCCGTTCACAAGCCTGCAAGCTTTGAGCGACAACACTTTTCGTAGCATTAAATAAGAGATTTCGAAATGTCAGTTGCAATTTAGTTAGTAATCACTTACTATACAATCATGAAGAACAAACCTCATGTTGACAGCAAAAAGAAAGACATCCTACAAGCGGCGATGCGCTTGTTTGCAACCAAAGGCGTTGACGGCATTTCCGTCAAAGAGATCGGTGACGCCGCCGGAGTAACGGATGCGGCGATTTACAAACATTTTAAAAACAAAGATGCCGTTGCCCTTGAGGCTTTCACCCAATATTGCGCGGACTATACCGCCCTGATTGACGGGTATGTTCGCCAGGAGGGCCCGGTGCTGGAACGCTTCCGACAACTGATTACCGAAGTTCTCCACCTGCATGATGAAGATCCCTACGGACTGCTGCTGATTTCACAAAATCATGAGATTTTCATTGAAGCTGGAAGCAGTGAGGATTACCGCCAACCGCTGGATGCGTTGATTGATCTAATCAATCAGGGAATTATGCGAGGTGAGCTGCCCGCTCAGGATTCACGGCTCACGGCCGTTCTGGTCATTGGTGCTATTACGCGCCTGGCCGTATCCAGTATGCAAGGTGAACTGCCAGAGCTGCTTGTTCCATACACCGGAGAAACCGTTCACCGCCTTGTGTCGATGTTGGGCCAGGGGGCAAATGATATGGGGCAGAAGCGGGCGGAATAGCTTTGCGAAGATCGTTCCGGTCTGTCGGCGATCAAGAGATGCATCTGATCGCACAGTGCTCCTGTGTAAAAACATTCTTTTAAATTAGAAGCGCCGGCTTCAACTGACTTTCAGGAGGTTCCTGAATATTTACCAGGTCATTCGTGACCTTTTCTTTTTGCACATGAGGTTAGTGTTCATTAACTAAAATAGTCAGGACGTGTCATCATTATGAAGAAAATATTAATTATTCAAGGCAACCCCGTCTCCCCAAGTTACAATGGCGCAATCGCCGAAGCTTATCGTAAAGGCGCTGTGCAGGCAGGTGCCGAGGTTCGCATGATCACCCTGAACGAACTAGAGTTCAACATGAATTTAGAGGGAGGCTATCGTAATAAACTGCCGCTCGAACCGGACTTGCTGGAAGCCCAAGAGGCCATTAAGTGGGCAGAGCATCTCGTATGGGTATTTCCGATTTGGTGGGGAGGCCCCCCTGCCCTGTTAAAAGGGTTCATTGATCGAATCTTTATGCCAGGCTATGCCTTCAAGTATCAAAAAGGAAAACCTTTCCCTGATCAACTGCTTAAAGGTCGCACCGCACGCATGATCACCACCATGGATGGTCCGAACTGGTACTACAAATGGTTCCAGGGTGAACCTGCACACAAAATGATGAAGATCTCCACCTTTGCTCTGACAGGCATCAAACCTGTGCGCATAACACCTGTAGATCTGGTCGGCAAACAGTCCGAGGAACAGAGAAAGAAATGGCTGGAGAAAATTGAGCAGCTTGGACAGAAATTGGGGTAAACAAACAACTCGTTCTTGAAGGGATTTTCATATAATGTTATCACTAAATTAAACGGTATATTCTTCTAACAATTTATATTCGAGACTATTTACATTTAATAGAAAGAAATTAAACTTAACCAAAAAAGATACTGCGTGCATAAGCACAGCAGTATCTTTGTCCATATATAAACGCTATTCAAGTAGATGGGATAACTCAACTCCAAGACAGACTAAGCTTCCAATGCAATGCCTTCATAGAACCGACGAATGACCTTCTCGGCTGGTTTACCATAAACTCCGTATCCATCATCACTCAAGGCATCTTGCTCCTGATGCAGATGGGCGCTCCAGTCCCACAGACCAAAGCCGCGTACCCACTCCCGCTTACTTGCATGACGGAACATGGCTTCATAGAACTGCTCCTGCTCTTCCGCATTCACTTCACCTTTCAATCCCCAGTCGTTCGGCACCTGTGCCGATCCACTGCGGCTAGGGCAGCCCGCTTCTGCGAAGAAAAAAGGTTTACCATTAGGTGCAATGGCCTGTTCAATCCGATCCAATTGCGCTTCCCAATCTCCGATGGGATAGTACCCACTGGACGAGATGACGTCCACGGCATCCCACCAATTCACATGCCCTTCCTGATACTTGTCGGTGTTGTAGGATACTAGCCCCGAATACACTTCACGCACTCCCGCGATGACCTCGCGCCATTCCTCGCTCCGACGCTCAGCCTGCACCATCTCACAACCCACAATAAACATCTCGCATTTCTCACGCTCTGCAATGGCCGCATAATGCTTCTGATACACGGTATAACTGTGGAACCAGTCCTGCCATTTTGGCTCACACGGCACATCGATATCAAAGAAGTTAATGTGTGCACGCCATGTGCCATCGGTGCAATTGACGGTTGGTTTCAGAATGACCCGCAGTCCCAGTGTGCGGGCATAACGTATCATATCCACCAATTCATCGTCTTCCACCATATGTTCACCCTCATATTTGACCTCTACAGCCTGCGGACGATCCTGATGTGCCGCCAGTGCAAAAATAACATGCGAACTACCAGTGCGTTCAGCCATCAGACGCAAGGATTCTTTCGCTTCCGGCTTGCGGAAGTCTCCCTTACCACTCATCCAGCCAAATGTAAATCCCTTGATGTATTCCATATGCATTGTTCCGCAATGCCCCTTTTTCAATTAATGTAAAATGAATGACCGAATGTATACACGTCCAACTACGATTGCAGTACCATCAGCTTTATTTAAAATTGTTTCACTTCAATTATAATTTGCCTTCCTCACGGTCTCCGGCAATGACTTCGTCGGTCTCGATAACGTAGTTCACAATCTCTTCGACAGTGGTATAAGCCACTCCAACGTATGTGTCGGCTGCACCATAATAGATGGCAATCCGTCCTGTCTCTGCATCATGCAATGTGGCGCATGGGAAGACGACATTGTCCACAAAGCCTTGCTCCTCATACCATTTTTCCGGGGTCAGTACGAAGTTGGAGGAACGATATTTCACTTTGGATGGCTCATCCAGATCCAGAATGACCGCACCCATACTATAAACAAAACCATTGCACGTTCCGGTTACGCCGTGGTAGAACATCAGCCAGCCTTCGGACGTTTCAATCGGTGCCGGACCGCCGCCAATTTTGACCGATTGCCACCAGCCCTGACCACCTTTGCTCATGACATGACGGTGCTTGCCCCAGTACACGAGATCCGGACTTTCGCTCAGAAAAATGTCCCCGAACGGCGTATGTCCGCTGTCGCTTGGTCTGGACAACATCACATAGTTATCATTGATTTTGCGTGGAAACAACACGCCATTGCGGTTGAACGGAAGCATCGGATTTTCGAGACGTACAAACGTTTTGAAATCTTCCGTCTTCGCCAAGCCCAGCGCTGCACCGTAGAAATCGGTACACCAGATGATGTAATACGTATCTTCCACTTTCACCAGACGTGGGTCGTATGCATAGTTCGGCATAAAGGAATCGCCGTTCTCGTCCACAAAAGTTATTCGTTGTTCTTCAATATTCCACTTCAGGCCATCCTCACTGGATCCCATGTGCAGGTGTGGACGTCCATTAATGGTTTCTGCGCGGAATACTCCGATGAATTTCCCCTCATAAGGAATCACCGCACTGTTGAAAATACGGGCAACTCCCTTGACCGGGTTACGCGGCACAATCGGGTTGGCGGAGTGTCTCCATACCGGGCCTTCTGTTCCCTCCGGTTTATCCTCCCAAGGCATATTCGGCAATACATCCCCAACAATGTGTACGTTTTTCGTATCAACAACTGTCATCGTTTCATTTCTCCCTTCGTTTTTATTTAACGGAGCCTTGTGCGAAGCCGTTGTAAATGTACTTCTGTAGCAGTAGGAAGATGATCATCGTTGGAATGATGGCGATCATGATCCCTGCGCTGATGACCTCCCACTGTGATCCGAACGGTCCCTTGAATTTGAAAAGAGCCGTGGATATGACCTGTAAGTCTGTCTTGGGCATGTACAGGAATGGTGTGTAAAAGTCATTGTAGATGTTGACACCCTTCACGATAATGACCGTTACAATCGCTGGTTTCAGAAGTGGCAGAATGATTCTCCAATAGATCGTGAAGTAGGAAGCGCCGTCCAGCATGGCGGATTCATCCAATGCATTCGAGATGGAACCCAGGAATTGCAGGAAGATATATACCGCGATGATATCTGTACCAAGGTACATCACAATGGCTGCCCATCTGGTATTGAACAGGTCGAGCGCGTTGATGATCTGGAATGTGGCGACCTGCGTCGTCACACTCGGAATGAGGGTAGCGAGCAGAAACGCGGCGACCATAATTTTCTTGCCTTTGAATTTGAAACGATCCAGCACATACGCGATCATGGAACCCGTTAAAGTGGCACCCACGATGGAGATGATCAGGATGATAATCGTATTTTTGAAACCGACCAGCATGTTGCCGTCCACAAAAGCCTTGGTATAGTTCGCAAAGTTCAGCCAGTTGGCTGGTGGGGCCAGCGGACTGCTGGTCGCATATTCTGCATTGGTTTTGAGCGATGCAAACAGCACCACAACGATGGGTACAAGCGCAATGAACGCTGCGAGAATGAGTGAAGCATATTTAAATATGCTCGCAAGGGTATATTTGAATGGTTGCACGTTCATTCCTCCCCTTTCATGGTGACACGCTGAACCAGCGTAACAAGAATGACAATAAACAACAGCACAACAGCCATTGCCGATGCCAAGCCCAGCTTGCCGTATTTAAATGCCAAGTGAACGGTCTGAATCACAAATGTCTCACTGCCATTGGAACCGTCTGTCATAATGTATGGAATATCGAACGCACTGATTGCGCCGCTAATCGCCAAAATCAGGTTGAGCTGCAGGATACGCGTAATGCTCGGCAGGATGATATGGCGGAACTGCTGCCAGCGATTGGCCCCGTCAATATCTGACGCTTCATAGACATCCTTTTGAATGGAAGAGATCGCACCCAGGAAGATGATGAAGTTAAAGCCCATGTATCTCCATACTGATGCTCCTGCGAGCGACACGTTAATAATATTCGGATTCCCAAGCCAGAGCTGGGTGTATTGTCCAAGCCCTACGGCCTGCATGAGTGTATCGAGGGTACCATCCGGTTTGAAGAAAAAGAGGAAGATAAATCCGATGGCTACGCCATTCAGCAGATAGGGGAAGAACAATATGCCTTTGAAAAAGTTTTTGCCGCGGATTTTGAAGCTTAGAATCGTTGCAAAGTAGAGGGCCAGACCCATTTGTACGAAGGTAGCCACAAAATAATACAAACTGACAATAAACACTTTAAAATACTCAGGGTCACTGAATATCCGCGTGTAGTTCTCAAACCCCACATAGTCGAACCTTTTGCTGTATCCGTTCCAATCGGTGAAGCTGTATTTGAACATATTAATGACAGGCAAATAAGCAAACGTGAACAGCAGTGCCAGCGGAATGATTGAAAAGGCACAAATGATAAATATGCGTTGCGCTGAATAGCCCCAATTCGAAATCTTCAAGTATTTCATGCTCTCCACACCTCCAAGCGGTTCTGCCGCTTTTATATCGAAAGACTCCCGTCCAATGAACAAATCCGGCTGGATAATCAACCACCGAAGGTGGCATTTCACATCCGATATGCTGCTTCCAGATGCAAAATGCCGTAGGAAAAGGGGAGACCTTCTCCCCTCAGCCAAGGCATGGTGCCTCGCTGTATTTCAGCGGTGGTCGGCCAACAGGTAGCGCCTTTACAGATCGATGAATCCCCGCAATCTGCTTATTTCGCCAGTTCTGTCCGCGCTTTAACCCATTTATCATTCAGATCCTTCATGATGTCATCGTACGATTCGCTGCGATTACCGATGGCAGCTTCGATAATGCGTTTCTTGAAGTCAGGCTGCCAGAGGCCAATCTCGCCTTCGTTGTCGATTTTGTCAACCAGACCTTCCTGTCCTTCTTTGGCAGGAGTCAGTGTGGAGAATGTAACGTCTTTGTATTGATCCAAAATCGGTGGCAATTCCGCATTTTTGTCTGCGCTCATGCCTCCGCCTTGCTCAACCGCATAGTTTGATTTCGCGAGAAACCAGTCAATCCACGCTTTCGCAGCAGGTTTGTTCTCACTGTTCACGTTCATGCCGATGTTATAGTCTGCTGCGAGTGGAACGACAACATCACTTGCATTCGTAGGAAATGGCAAGAATCCGATATTATCCGGTGTATCCGTCAAGCCTTGAATTTGGGTAATCGCCCAAGATCCAAGCGCCATCGTTGCAATTTTCCCATTCGCCAGATCAGCCTTGGAGCTTTCCCAGTCGGTTGTGGTCGGATCTTTCTCAATCAGGCCATTCTTGGCTGCGTCGTAAAGCACTTTGTACAATTCATAGTGCGGCTTGCCAGCCACAAAGTTTTCATCCGTGTTCGGTTGGTCAATGTTCACATAGTCCACACTGCCTGCAACCGTCGGCAGATCCGCTTCCCATTGTGTCAAAGCCCAGCCGGAGGCATAGTTGGTGTACAATGGAACAGCGTCCGTATTGTCTTTCACCAATTGCAGTGCAGCCTGGAATTGCTCAGGCGTTTTGGGAACTTCCGCAATGCCAGCGTCCTTGAACACCTGCTTGTTATAGATGATGCCAGAGAACGTGATAACGGTTGGAATTCCATATATCTGACCGTCCACCATACGTTCTTCGATGCCTGTGTACTTCTCTTTCAGCTCATCGTACGTGCCTAGTGGTTCAAAAAAGTCCGGAATGTCGGCAATCGGTACGCTGGTGGGGATCATCAGCACGTCACCATAATCTTTGGTACTCATACGAATCTTCACTTGTCCCTCATAATCGGCCAGTGCCTGGAAGTTTACTTTGACATCCGGGTATTCCTTATTGAACTCCGCGGCGTAATCTTTGAATACGCTATCAACAATATCTGTACGCTGCGTGAGAACGGTGATTTCGCCCTTAATATCCGCAGGATCTGTACTGATTTCCTCTCCTGCCTGTGGAGATCCACCCCCGGAAGAGCAAGCTGCGAGCAGAGAAGTGATGAGCAGCATGGTAAGCAGAAGCATCCAGCCTTTGTTTTTTCTCATTTGGTTCTACCCCTTTTCTAAGTTAATTTAAGTTATCGTTAAGGTTACAAAATGAATTTTATTATGGTAATGTTTACCTGTCAATTAAATTATTTATTACTTAGCAAAAGTTTTTATCACAAGATTCGTTGACAACGTATTTTCCCGACACTAATATTAATCAATAAAGTTAACGTTAACTTAAATATTAATTGAATCCTGTACTTTGAAGGAGCGCTCACTTATGACTCACACCAATGACATTAGAACTGAAATAAAAGAACACTGGGAAGGTCATATTCTGCCATTCTGGTCTGCCCTCAAAGATCATAACAACGGCGGATTCTACGGCTGGGTCGGTAATGACCTTCAGGTCGATCCACTCGCTCCCAAGGGCGGAATCGCCACGGCACGACAATTATGGTCCTTTGCAGCAGCCTACCGGGTAACCGGAAATGAAATCTGGCGTGATCACGCTGAACATGCTTACCGTTTTCTTGTGAATCATGTGATGGATACGGAATACGGCGGCATGTACTGGATGGTCCATGCCAATGGAAAACCGCTCGACACAAGCAAACATGTGTATACGCAATCCTTCGGTGTCTACTCACTGAGTGAGTACTATCGTGCCACTGGGGATGCAGCTGCTTTGGAACTTGCGAAAACGCTTTTTGCCCTGATAGAGGATCAAGGGCTGAATGCCGAATTACCTGCATACAAGGAACAATTTGATCGCTTCTGGAATGAACAGCCCAATGAAATGCTGAGCGAAAATGGTGTGATCGCCGATTACACGATGAATACGCATATTCACGTGCTGGAGGCCTACACCACGCTCTACCGAGTGTGGCCAGACCAGCAGGTGAAGACGGCGCTGGAACGCTTGCTCGGCATCTTATATGAACGGGTGTATGACAATGACACGAAGTTTCTCGGGGTATTTTTCAACATGGATTGGCAATCCATCATCGATCTGCGTTCATTCGGGCATGACATTGAAGCCAGCTGGCTGATCGACGAAACGTTGAAAGTGCTGGGTCTGGCTCAACACCCGGAGTATTCTGCGATGGTTACGGATATTGCCTATAACATTTCCAATGTGGCTGTACAGGCCGATGGCTCCCTGATGAATGAACAAGAGGGTGACCGTGTGGATGAGAAACGGATATGGTGGGTTCAGGCCGAGGCGATGGTCGGCTTCTACAACGCCTATGAGCGTACAGGTGACCGTTTGTTTTTGGAGAGAGTAGAACGCTTGTGGACATATACGAAGGAACACATTATCGATCACCGCGCTGGCGGGGAATGGTACTGGTCGGTAGACGGGAACGGCACACCGGATCAAAGCGAAATCGCCGGACCGTGGAAATGCCCGTATCACAATAGCCGATTCTGCATTGAACTAATTGAGAGGATGGGATAACGATGATACACCCCAAATACAATGAATTATTGGAGCAACAGGAGCAGCTGTTTACGCGCCAAAATGAAATTGACTCTTCCTTCTACAATGGCGTATATGATCGGTACCGTTATCCGGTAATCACACGCCATCATGTACCGCTGCACTGGAGATTTGACCTGGACGAAACGACGAACCCCCACTTCATGGAGCGTCTGGGCATTAACGCTACGCTTAATCCGGGGGCCATCTATTTCAATGGCAAATACGTGATGGTCATCCGAACCGAAGGATTGGACCGTAAATCCATCTTCGCTCTAGCTGAGAGTGATAACGGCATCGACGGATTTCGCTTCACAGGCAAACCCTTAGTGTGGGAAGATATCGATGCCGACGAAACCAACCAATATGATATGCGATTGGTTCAGCATGAAGATGGCTGGATCTATGGTATTTACTGCTCGGAGCGCAAAGACCCTGAAGCACCAGCATTTGATACATCCAGTGCCGTAGCCCAGGCAGGACTTGTCCGGACACGCGATCTGCTCAGCTGGGAGCGTCTGCCCAACATCAGGACCAACTCCCCTCAACAGCGAAATGTTGTGTTGCACCCCGAATTTGTAGAGGGTAAATATGCGTTCTACACCCGTCCGCAAGACGGATTCATCTCCACAGGCAGCGGCGGCGGGATCGCCTTTGGTCTGTGCGAGGATATTCTGAATCCGGTCATTGCAGAAGAAACAATCATTGATGAACGGAAATACCATACGGTATACGAAGTGAAAAATGGCCAGGGCCCTGCTCCGATCAAAACGGATCGCGGCTGGATTCACATTGCCCACGGAGTGCGCAATACGGCAGCAGGTCTTCGCTATGTGCTGTACACTTTCGCCACGGATCTGAATGATCCCGCACGCATCATCGCCAAGCCGGGTGGACACTTCATTGCTCCATATGACGACGAGCGCGTAGGTGATGTATCCAATGTTATTTTTTGCAACGGAGCGGTGGTCAACGAACAGGGTGAGGTTTTCATCTATTACGCATCGAGTGATACCCGCTGTCATGTGGCCACAACAACGCTGGATAAACTGGTCGATTACACTTTCAATACCCCGGCTGATCCGTACCGGTCCCTGGATTGCGCCAGCCAGCGCGGTGACCTGATTGAGCGGAATGAGAAGCTTCGCCAAAAGCAAATGGTTTAAAACTGAAGATCAGCCTTCAGGCGGAAAATGCGGCATGCTGAAAAATTAGCGCAGCGCTAACCAGAATTTCTTTATTCCATGTGGGTAACGATGTATACTAATATGGATTGTTGTTATGTTTGAAGGAAGCGCTAACCATAATGACAGCACATTGTACGTAAACCGGCTTGAAGGAGGCGACCAAAGCTGAAGAACAATATCACCATGCGGGATATCGCCGACAAGCTCGGAGTTAGCAGTGTGACGGTCTCGAAAGCATTAAATGATAAAGATGGCGTCAGTGGCGAATTGAAGGAAAAAATTAAAGTGCTTGCCGTTCAGATGGGCTATCGGTATAACGCCGCAGCCCGTTCGATGAAGGAAGGCCTGACTCATAATATTGGTGTTATTATCCCGGAGCGGTTTACCGGACCTACACAATCGTTCTATGTACGTGTATTCCAGCGCATCACCAAACATCTGGAGGATCAGGGATACTACGGTATTCTGCACATTCTGAATGTGGAGGACGAAGAGGAATTAATACTACCGAAGCTCTATAGTGACAACAAAGTGGATGGTTTCATTGTGCTTGGACAAGTCAGCAAGGAATATATCGAGCTGGTCCAGTCGATGGAGGTACCCAAAATGTTTCTCGATTTCTACGATGAGCATTCTGATATTGATTCTGTCGTTACCGATAACTTTTACGCTGCTTATGAGCTGACAAACGTTCTGGTACAGCAGGGACACCGCCGCATCGCTTATGTGGGGAATCTCTATTCTACTAGCAGCATTCAGGACCGGTTCCTCGGTTATTACAAATCATTGCTGGAGCATCGGTTGCCGATGAATCCGGATCTTGTGCTTAATGACCGCGATGAGCGAGGTACGTTTATTGAAATTGATCTGCCAGAGCAGCTGCCTACGGCTTTTGTATGCAATTGTGATCAGGTGGCTCATCTGCTCGTTCAGAAACTGACTTCCCTGGGTATTCAGGTGCCTGCACAATGCTCTGTGGTTGGGTTCGATAATGATATCTATGCCACACTCTCCGAGCCCAAATTAACTACGGTTGAAGTCGATGTGGAACAGATGGCGCGCACTGCGGTTCATTCCATGCTCAAAAAGATTGATAACCCGAGTCGCAGCTTCGGCCGCGTACACGTGAAGGGTAATATCATTTATCGTGATTCGGTAACTGCTGCACCTGCCCTTTCGGATAACGTATCTGACTAAAAAGGTACGAAGACTTCCCGTTCCACAAAAAGAGTGCTCCCGGCCATTACGGCTGCAGGAGCACTCTTTGCTTATGAAAAAAACGATGAATTGGCTTGAAATCCTTCTAATCATAGCCACTCGTTTCAACACCCGATTCGTGTTGCTGTCTAGTAGCTCGTCTTCAACCAGTTGTCTTTGGACCAGGATAATTTGCCTGCACCTGCTCCGCTCGAACCGGTGAGGCGTGCATTCAGCGTCGCTGGATCATCGGTAGCGTAGCTGTAAGGAAGTGAAGAGAATCCGTTCCAGGAGAAAGCTTTCACTGCGGCCGGAACCGGGCTGAGCGGACTGCCGGATGTATCACTGTTTCCACGGAATGAGCTTCCATCCAGAGAATACATCGTGTCAGTCACCTGAATTTTACCAGTATATGTTGCATCGGCCGGGTCCGTCTGGTTATTGCGGACCGGGAACAGTACGTCTTTGATCACCGACTTTTCGACCAGTACTGCACCATCTTCAGTGGAAATAGCTCCGTTGCCGATGATATCAAAATGATACCCTTTGGACGAAATCGCCGTTGCCATCGCAGAAGTGATTCTGGATTTGGCCGCACGTGCCCCTGTCGCATCCATCACAATATTGTAGGCATGCGCATTGCCTCCGCGCAGACGCGGCATGCGATCCTGGATATCTTTGTACAAGTTATGGTGCAGAGTTATGGACAGATTAGCATTGGCCGATTCGAAGCTGGTCGAACCAACCAGATGACCTTTTTTCTGAGGAGATGAAATGGCAATGATATCGGCTTTGCTAAGCCCAACCGCGCTGCTGCGCAGGTAGTTGTACATCGGATAGGAAGCCTTGTTCGCTTCCAACTCGTTAATCTGCTGGGTAACCCAGCTGTTTGAGCTGCCGTCATCCCCTTTGAAGAGGGACCAGGAGATGGTCACACCACTCGTTCCTTTTTTCGAATCGACAAGCCCGTCGTAGGCTTTATTGAATGTGCAGTGATCAATCCATACGTTGCTGTTCTCTTCAAGGGTGATGTAATCCCAGTCGTTTTTGTCGTAGTCACCTTTGGTCGCTTCATCCCATTCCCATAACTCATCGAATTCGAGGTTGCGGATAATAACGTTGGAACTGCGTTTGACGCTGATGGCTCCGTGCTTGATCTTGGCCCCGTTGGCTGAGAAGATGGTCAGGCCATTAAAGCTGTCGATCGTCAGCTTGCTGACACCCGTTTGCTTCAATACAGGATGAGTCAGCGCATCATTATGCTTGGCAAAAGGCGATGTCTGTGCAGCGCTCGGAATTTCGTTCCATCCCAGATTCAGGTCGTTCATAATCTCGACGACTTTGACACCAGAGTTCTTTTTCAGCGCCGCAGCGAGATCCGTTGCATTGTATACCTTCTTATACTTGGACGTGTCCGATTCGCTGATGGTACCTCCACCCGTATTGCCTTGGGAGAAACCTGTAAGATTGTAATCTGCATTGCCTGCTGCCTGTACACTTGTCGGTCCAGACAGTAGGGTGAAGCCCAACGTCAGAGCCAGCGCGGCACTGCACCATGTTCGAATTTTGCTTTTCATAAAACCATTCCTCCCTAATTATAATGATTGCGTCTGTCCATCTCTGCCATCGCAAGTCACGAAGGACATGTCCTCAATGTAAATGTTGGAAGCGATTACAACAATAATCCTTATCTCAGATCGTTTTGGGATCCTGATATCAGTCCTCAAATAACACCCGATTTAACCCGGAGCATTCCCATTTCAACTTATAGACATGAAAAAAAGCCCCCAAAGGGGCTCACTATTATCTCGAATATTCCTAATTTATCTTTTGATGGAACGTGTCCAGAACCCGCCATGGAACTGTTTGGGCTCAACGGTGATGACAAATGCTTTGGGATCAAGCTCCAGAATCGTCTGATATAGAAGTTTCTGGTTTTTTCGTTTCGCCAAAATCTCCATAACCAGCCGGTCTCCATCTCGTCCACTACCAACCCAGGCGGTGACACCGTATCCTTTATCCCGCAAGGCATTCGCTACATCCCCGCCCATCTGGTTACAAATAACCTTAACGGTAACGTAACCAAGCGCAATCTTCTCTTCGATCCAGGCACCCAGCAATACCCCCAGCCCATAACCAACGGCATATACAATTAACGCAGATGGCTGGGTCAGATATTTGAGTACCAGATTCAGACCGAGTACGTAGATCACAATTTCGCCCATACTGATGAGCGCAGCAATATATTTCTGTCCTTTGAGCGTCAGAATCATCCGAAGTGTATAAGCAGATACATACACAATCTGGATCAAAAAGATAAATACCAATATTTTAAACAATCGCAATCCCTCTTTCCTGACTTTCACAACGAAATGGGCCGTTTGTTGCGTGCCTTCGTTCCGCTTCCTCTACATATCATTTATTCTTCTGCATGTTTACTCTATCTCCATCATTGGACGTTATGCGGTCATTTTAAACGGTTGAACGTAAATTGGACTGCATTTTCTATTTTCTGCCCACTGGCAAGCCGGAACTGACATTATAGAGCCCTTTTCACTCATTATCAACCCGGCCTGAGACCCAGGGGCGAAAAGCGGCGTGTCTGAATATGCTGAACCAACAGTAATTCGATTGAGGCGTACAGGCAAAAAGGTTCGGGAAACGACGGCTACCAAAAGGGGGAACTGTCATGCAGTTGTGGCATGAGATGCAGCGGGAAGGTATGGAACAACTCATATTTTGCCATGATCCACGGAGCGGGCTTAAAGCCGTTATCGCCATCCATAGTACAGTGCTGGGTCCCGCACTCGGGGGATGCCGCTGCTGGACGTATGCATCGGAGGAAGAAGCGGTTCGGGATGCCATCAAACTCGCGAAGGGCATGACCTACAAATCGGCGGTCTCCGGTCTGCCATATGGCGGGGGCAAAGCTGTGGTGTGGGATGTGCCAGCCGAATTGATCATCAAATCGGGCGATGCCAGCCCAGACAACAATCTGAATCCCAAAAAAGGCAAACAGAATGTCGGACCCCATACGAACATCATTAAAGGCAAGGATACATCGAACGGATTAGATAAGGATTTAGATAAGACATCCAAAAACAACCTACAAGCCTGCCGGCGTGCCGAAACGTTCCGTTCTCTGGGCCGCTATCTGGAACGACTGAACGGACGTTATGTGACGGGGCTGGATCTGGGCACTACGGCGGCAGATATGGACCAGATCCGGCTGGAGACGGTACATGTGACTGACACGACCGGATCGCTTGGTGCACAGGATGATTTCACAGCTGAGATGACCGCCTACGGTGTATACACTGGCATTGTGACATCGCTGCGTCACCAAGGCATTGACGCCTTGCAGGGCATTGACGCCTTGCAGGGCATTTGCGTTGCCGTCCAGGGACTGGGCAAGGTCGGGTATGCCCTGTGCCGTTACCTGCATGCAGCCGGGGCACGGCTCATTGTGGCAGACGTTGTACCCGAACGAGTACAACGTGCCCTTGTGCAGTTCAG
>NZ_LGRP01000029.1:0-61163 GCF_001636635.1 Paenibacillus sp. O199 | reverse complement strand
CGGAGCCACCGGAGCGACGGGTTCTACTGGAGTAACCGGTGTCTCAGGTGCAACGGGAACAGGGGCTACTGGCGCTACTGGCGCCACTGGTGCGACAGGATCTACTGGGGTAACAGGCGCAACAGGCGCAACTCCTACGTTTGTAGACTCATACTTTAATGGTAATATTCAACCTCAGACAATTGCTTCTGGATCAAATATTTTAAATATTACTCCAAACCAATTTACTGCACTTACTTATAATGCAGCAACTAGTGTTTTCACAATACAAAATGCAGGTTTGTACAACATAAGTGTTGTACTAAATCTTGCAGCTGCTACATTACCAGGAGCAACAATTGGGCTATCGCTAAATAATTCTACAGCATATCTGGCTGCTGCTGTAACCACGGCAACAAGTGGTCAATTGGTTTTAGTTCAAGTTGAGTCCTTTGCTGTTGGAGATACAATTCAATTTAGGAATATATCTGGGTTTCCTATTACCATTGCTAATTCATCAGTAATAGCTAACAGCGCAGGTCATGTAACTATTTCAAGGTTCTCAGCCTTCTTTTGATCATTTATACAATTATATGATGGCGACAAGGCGTGCATTAGGCTGACTAAACCAGACTCTTGCACGTTAGCTATCCAACATCAGTTGATGATAAAAAACGAAAAAAAGAAAAGAAATAATTGCGCAATATATATCATTGATTGGTAAGTGTTTTGTTATTTTTTACTCACTGAACGAGGACATTTCCAATTAGGGATAAAATAAATGACTTATAATCGAGCTCTGGTCAACATACAGATGAAATTTCGAGAAGGTGAGGTTGTACAGCGTTTCATCCGTGAGGGGGATAAATAATTTGTTAAGTCCATTAAACGGTTGGGGGGATCGGGCAGCTTATTATGGATCTTGTGAGATACTTAGCTGGCTTGCCGAAGAGGAACGTAGTGGTATTAAGCAAGCACAGGCTGAAGGTATTGCTGAAGCCACGAAATAAAGGGATCACATGGGGCCGCCACAAATGAATTTGAATACACTTACAGTAGGTCAGCGGGGCATCCTGAATGCCGAGTATCTCAACTGGAAGAATAATGAGCTGTCAGCTGTAGAATTTATGTTCAGCAGTGCTAGTACTATAAAAAGGGGATTGCATCAGCCTCGTAGGTAAATTTTGCATATCAGTTGCATTCACATAATCGCTTAACGCAGACAATCCTGATACTTTATGGTAGTTATAGATGTTCGTGGTTGACGCAAAATGCGCAGCGCTAGAAAGTCCAATAATAATAGCAAAACGCGTTATAGTGTATTTTGAGTTTTCTAATAATTGTTTCGCCTTCTCAATACGTTTTTTCATGACATATTCCAATTATCGTTATGCTTGAGACGCGTTTAAATGTGTGATGAAGGTAATACATATTGATGTGCAAATTTTCTGCTATTAAGCTGAGTGTTAAGTGTTCTTATAGTTTTTATCGCATAAAAAAACTTCCCATGGAGAGGAGAATTATATCGATCCAGATAAGTGGAATCTGCTAATAATGAAATTTTGTGAGTTTTATAGTATCGGGGAAAAGGTACATCCGTCTAGATTGGCTCCAGTCTTTGCACCACCTGTCCGTTAGTGACAATATTCCTGCCAATAACCCTCATTTAACAAGAACAGGCGCTCAACAGCACGTTTAGCTATATAGAAGTGCTGTTGAGGAGCATAGTGTCTGATACACAGTACGAAGAAGGGATGATGAAGGGAAAGGAAGCAAGAAGCATTACGATGTTAAAAGTTGATCTTTCACAGCACTTACACAAAACAAGCCGGAATTCCTTAGCATACAGAATTTCCAGCTTGTTTGATTTATCGTACGTTTTTCGCGTTTTGTTGGTGGTACCCCCAATGGGACATGCAGACTGCGTTTCTCAAGGACGGACGACTAGAAATTATTTTCTAAAAGGGAGCTGCAAATACGAATCACACTGTCCGCCGCAGTGAATAATATGCTTACCATGATTTACCGGTGGTGCGGCAGGTGTACCCGGCATTATGCCACCGACTTCATCCTTGGCGCTTACAATAAAGCGAAGTTGCTCTCCCGGATAAAGGAGCATTCCAATTGGGAACATCTCAATTTCAATCTCTACAATCTCACCCTTGTGGAGTTTTTCTTCACGATCAAAAGTATATGCAGGTACTTCATTTGTACTCTTTTCTTCATCAAGGTGTCTCATTGATACACGAAGACGACCATTGCTTCCTTTATATCTTAAAACACTTCCGCCGCGGTCTGTTAGATCATGCATCCTTGCAGTCATATTTGGAATTACAAACTGCTGAAGGTGATTTCCGAATTTATCAAGCTTATAGAGATATACAAGTATATCCATATCATCGCTTCCATCAACTTCAACATAAAGTTTTGCTTTAGGATAACCGACAAGTTCTGTCTTTTCCTCTGCTTTATAGAGGAAGGATGCCTGTGCAGGAGATGCCTCACTGTCATAAATTGTAGGTATATCTGTTTGGGCAAGTGTTTCTGAAAGAGTACGAGTAACTCCGTTAAGATACATCTTCTTGTATACCGTTCCTTGTGGTGGGAACGTTTCAGCTTCTATACCTTCGTAATGACCGCCTTCAAAATCATGAAGCGCATACCGCACCACAGGTGTTTTCTCCCAGCCATTATCTATTCCCTTAAGGAAATGGTCGAAGAATTTAAGGCGATCTTCCTGCTGTTCTTCCTTGTAGAAATCCGGCCATTCCTGATTGTCATGGATACGAAGCCATTTGTTTTCCTTTGGCATATTTCTCCAAGCACGAAATGTGCCTGGTGTGTGCAATGTATTGCTGTAACTTGCTACAACATAAGCAGGGCAAGTTATATTCTCGAATCTAGCAATTTTATCCTCCCATAAGTCACAGTTGGCAAATGGATATTTAAGTCCTTCATCATGTACATCTTCTCTCCTAACAGCTTCACCGGCATGTACATGGTTAACCTGCAGACGAGATGCAAAGTTTACATCAAGTATACCACCGCGACGAATGAGGTCACGATAAGCATCTCCCAAGCCTTCCTCCGGATTTATTGCTGCAAGGTGGGGCGGCTGCTCAGCAGCAATAAACCACTGTGAAAATGCAAGATACGAAGTACCGCTTGTAGCGACCTTTCCGTTACACCATTCCTGTTCTGCAAGCCATTCAATAAGATCATAGCAATCACGAGCCTCTTGTGTACCAATCATATATATATCGCCTTCAGAATGAGCAACTCCTCTCGGATCAGGATTGCAAACTGCATAACCATGATTGCACCAGTAAGCGGGGTCACTGCCTTCGAACTTATGAAGACCCGAAAGTTCTGAATCAGGTATACCAATCATACCAAAAAGATTTGTGTATCTTGGGGCTGTGCCGGCTGCCTTTCCATAAGGACTCCAAGAAATAATAACAGGAACCTTTTCTGCTCCAGAGGGGCGGAAAACATCAGTGTAGATGGTAACACCATCTCTAAGTTTTACCGGTACATCTTTTTCAAAAATCACATCACACGGCAGTGGCATAAAACGTTGATCTACTTGATAGCCTTTCTTTAGCACCGTTGTACCCGGGTTAAATTGGCTCAGTATACCGTGCTCTACTCCATCATCGATATATTCGAATGATGGGTTGAATAACATCATTTCTTTTACTTTATCCATAGTTGCTTCCTCCTTAAAATTGAATTGCATTCTTTGATTTAAAAATCTTCACTCGTTAGTTGATATCGTCCCCGTGCATCAAAACGTTATTCGCATTTTAGAAAACCTCGTTTGGGGTACGGAAGAAATTTACCAGGCTTGTCCGGATGTAACAAATTAACATAAATTATAATATCAACCTTCATTTTGAGGGGAACATCCATTTTGATGATTATCTCTTGATTTCCATAAGTGAAGTAGTCACGACTATTTTGCTCAAACCTTATACAGTGTCATGGGGATGTGTTGGTTTCAACTTTGCATAAAAACTCCGTTTATTTATATCGATTTTTGCTTAGCTTTTATATTCGTTTTAATTTTGCCTGTATCCCCTCCCAGATGATAAGTTATAATAAATGAACAACCTGTTGTTTATTACAATTCAAATTATAAAATTGGAGAAGTCTATGTTCAATAATTAAAAATGGCAAATGTGTTGGTTACGGAACACCTTTAATCATTGTGTTGGATAAAATTAAGGAGGAATTTACTTGCGCAATATTAACCCTGATTTACGTGTCATTCGGACAAAAGAATCCATTCGACAAGCACTAGTTGAACTAATAAATGAAAAAGGTTTTAAAGCAATTACGGTTAAAGACATAACAACGAAGGCGAACATTAATAGAGGTACGTTTTATGCTCACTATCAAGACAAATTTGATTTAATGACTAAATGTGAGGAAGAAATTATGCTTGATATGTCCAGAATTACAAAACAAAACTATCCAAGTGTTATTGCCGCACTTGAAAGTGACTCTGAAAAATTAATTCCATTTTCCTTAACCGTTTCAATATTTGAGTATTTAAATTTGAATGGTGGATTTATGAAAGCTGTGTTAGGTCCAAACGGGGATTTAACATTTCAAACCAGATTGAAACAATTTATGTGGGAAACACTCTATGGAAATAATCCAAACTCATTTGTAAAAGAAGAAAATCTTCTTGTTCCAGGACAATATTTAGCTGCTTATATGGGGACTGCAATAATAGGGGTAATTCAGCAATGGTTGGAAAGTGGTACGAAAGAAACTCCTCAAGAAATGGCTCGTATCCTAACGACCATATCAGTTAATGGTCCATTCTATGCAGCTGGTTTAAAAAAATAATTCAGTACAAAATCATTCATTGTAGAGAACGCCGAAAACAGCCTGTGTTTATTAAATGACCGCTAAATTTCATTTCAAACCGTTGGCAAAAGCACGTCTACGATGATGGAGGAACGATCAACCGGCATTATTACGAAATGGCCGTTCTGACAGAGCTGCGCAATTACGTTTGTTCCCATTGTCGGGAGCCGTCAGTATAAAGATTTCGAGAAATAACTTGTGCCGAAAGAGGATTGGAAAGGTTATAGAAACTCTGATGGAACTTTTCTTGAGTTTGTAAGATAAGAAGATGTAATTGAGGGAAAATCTTGATAATTATTATTCACATCTTATTTTTATTAGCATATCTTAAAGTAACACCTTTTTTTCTTCATTGGTATTCCAAAACCACGCTTTGTGGGGGGGGTTGTTTGTCGAATTGAAAAAGGGTGATACTCTTGTTCTAACATAACTCGTGAATACGATAACAAGACGAGATTGAACTAAACTCTCTTGTAGAAACCTTTCATTTTAGCCGTGTCAAATTAAACATTTCTGAATAGCTTAATATATATCGAAAATGAGGGGGAAGAAATATGAGTGAAGTTGGATATGAGTATGGCAATGGAAGTATCGGAGGGTTTGGTGGAGGTTATAGTAGCACAGGTGCAATATTGGTACTCTTCATCCTGTTAGTCATCATTTCTAAAGCATTCTTAGTTTAATATAGTAAACTTTAAAAAATTTCCGCTACATTTCCTTGGCGGATTTTTACATAGAACCAAGTAAAGGCTAAAAACTAACCCGGATAATTGGAGAAATGAATTATAACGATTGCCGGAATGGGTAAGAACATGTTCCCATTACCGATTAGATATCTATCTAATCTTTTTTTCCTCAGCGGAGGTACTTATAAAACCTGCTTTTTATACCTTTAGTTAGGAAGCATGAACACTTTTACAATTTCACAAAAGGACTCACCAAAAAACGAGCGCATCCTGAACATGGATTCGCTCATTTTTCTACTATCCGTAATCCTATTCGTCTGTATCGGTCGAAGTATCCTCATTGAGCTTTTTATAATCCATTCCCCATGTTTCCATCACACTAATGATGGGTCTCAGCGTATTACCTAAATCGCTCAAGCTGTATTCGACTCTGGGCGGTACCTCCGCATAGACGGTACGAATGACGATACCGTCTCCTTCCATGGAACGCAAATTTTCGGTCAATACCTTTTGGCTAATTTCCGGAATACTTTTGCGAAGCTCACCGAACCGTTGGGTTCCTTTCAGAAGATCTCTCATGATAAGTAATTTCCATTTGTTACCTATCAAACCGACAGTTGTTGCTACAGGGCATTCAGGCAACTCTTTTTTGGTAAACATTTAAGCTAATCCTCCAATAGTTACTTTTTGGTTCCTATCTAATAAAAAGGTGCCTACTTTCAAAACGATTATAATGCTTATATTATAAAGCTGTCGAGGGAAAAGCAACTTGAATGAAAGGAGGGAACATGTTGCAAGAAAGCTTGGGAATGCAATTGGCAACCTATTTCTCAGACAATTGGAGTGCTTTCTTCGCTCTGGGGCGAGAGCATATAGAGGTCAGTTTACTGGCATTGCTTTGTTCTGCATGGATCGGAATTACACTGGGATATCTGACCATCACATACAAACGCTCGGAAAAGTGGATTGTATCGCTGATTCAGATTCTGCGGATTGTACCTAGCCTGGCTGTTTTACTCCTATTAATTCCGTTGATGGGCACTGGCATGAAGCCAGCATTGGTTGCTTTAATCTTATTGGGGGTACCTCCCATATTGATGAATACCATTTCCGGTTTGAATCATATTCCTCTATCTGTTCTTGAATCTGCTAAAGGGGCGGGGATGTCTGATCGTCAAATGATGTGGAAGATCAAGTTCCCTCTTGCTGCACCACTCATTCTGACAGGAATCAAAACAGCTGCCATTGAAATTATCGCCAGTGCCACCTTGGCAGCCAAGATCGGAGCTGGTGGATTCGGTGAGATCATTTTCACCGGTCTAGGACTCAATCGAATCGATTTGCTTCTAATTGGCGGGGGATCTGTGGCGATATTGGCCATCTTAATCGGAGTCTTGCTTGATATATCCGAACGAATTTTATTTCGATATCAATTTTTGCAAAGGTAGGAAAACGACATGAAAAACAAAAAGAAAAAAATCTATATCATAACTTCACTTATCATCGTATTATCGCTCCTGTTGAGCGCCTGTGGTGAGCAAAAAAATCAGCCTTCGGAAAATAAAGAGACATCGATTCGAATCGGCACCAAAGATTTCACTGAAAATCTGATTGTGGGAGAACTTTACGCCTTGGCCTTGGAGGATGCCGGCTACCAAGTAGAGCGTGTACCTAACATTGCAGGATCTGTGATCCATTCTTCCATTGTGAATCAAGATATTGATATGTATCCGGAATACACAGGCACCGGTTTGTTAGCCATCCTGAAGCTGGAGTTGTTGACTGATCCGGATGAAGTATATGCCAAAGTGAAGGAAGAATACAAAAAGCAATTCAACTTAACCTGGCTCGACTATTCCAAAGCCAATGATGGAGCAGGGCTCGTCATACGTGCAGAAGCCTCGGAACAATGGGGAATTAAGACGATTACTGATTTACAGAAGCATGCAACCGAGCTTCGATTTGCCTCTCAAGGAGAAGTGGATCAGCGTGCGGACGGTATTCCAGCATTGGAGAAAGTATATGGCAAACTAAACTGGAAGTCCTCCAAAGTCTACGACAATAGTTTGAAATATGAAGTGCTTAAAAATAATGAGGCAGATGTTGCACCTGCATATACGACGGAAGGACAACTCGTAAATAAAGATCAGTACATCCTATTGGAAGATGACAAACAAGTATGGCCCCCTTATAACTTGGCTCCTGTCATCCGTGATGAAGTACTGTCTGCACATCCAGATATTGCTGAAGTCATCAATAAGATCAGTTCGGCACTGGACACAGACACGATCACGGCACTTAATGCCAAAGTTGATGTCGATCAAGAAGAATATGAAGACGTCGCAAAAGCCTTCTATGAATCCATCCAATAAACGTAGTGGTAACATGGGGCCACCAGCCATCAAATTTCATAATGTGTGCAAAACATATTCAAAATCCAATGAATACGCAGTGAATCATGTCAATTTGTCTATTGAAGAAGGGGAGTTTATTACCATACTGGGCTCCTCTGGATCTGGAAAAACGACGCTTTTGAAAATGGTAAACCGTTTGTACGAACCTTCTCAGGGGAACATTAAGCTGTTTGGAGAAGACATTGTATCCATAGATCCCGTGATGCTAAGAAGAAGAATCGGTTACGTCATTCAGCAGGTTGGGTTGTTCCCACATATGACCATCGCGAAAAATATCGCTACCGTACCTCGTCTGTTGAAATGGGATAAAGAGAAAATCGAGGAGAGGGTCTCCGAACTACTGCATCTGGTGGGACTGGACCCTCGGACGTATGAACATCGCTATCCTTCACAATTATCGGGAGGGCAACAACAGCGAATTGGACTCGCCCGAGCTTTAGCGACCAATCCTGCGATCATGCTTCTGGACGAGCCTTTTGGTGCTTTGGACGCGATTACCCGTCTACATTTACAGGATGAATTATTGAAAATTCATGGAGGGTCGAATAAAACCTTCCTGTTCGTCACACATGACATTAATGAAGCGTTCAAGTTGGGCACCCGGGTCATAATTATGAATCAAGGGAAAGTGTGCCAGTTTGACACGCCTAAAGAAATTGTTAATCATCCTGCAGATGAATTCGTAGCGTCGCTTATTCAATCTTCAAGGGAGCAAGAACGTTTCTGGGAGGCCTTAGAATGATCGATTATGCCATCAAACATCCAGATAAGTGGGGAAGCGCACTGTTCGAGCATGTGGAGATACTTGTCATAACCATGGTGATCTCAATTATTGTCGCCGTGCTTCTAACCATCGTAATCCTGACTTCCGACTGGGTGTCACGCATTTTCATTTATGTTTTTTCCATTTTGTATTCCATCCCCAGCCTGGCTTTGTTCACCATCATGATTCCTGTGACGGGACTGGGTACAACGACGGCAATCATCGTGCTGATTCTATATAATCAATACATTCTTCTGCGCCACTTTATCGCAGGTTTGAATCATGTGGAACAACCTATTATTGAGGCAGCTACCGGGCTGGGCATGAGTCGTATGCAAATATTGATTCAGATTCGGGTACCCTTGGCGATTCAAACCCTATTTACAGGACTGCGACTTGCCTCCGTATCTACGATTGGCATGGCGACCATTGCTGCATTCATCAATGCTGGCGGGTTAGGGACGATCTTTTATGATGGTTTACGCACCATGAATATCGATAAAATTCTGTGGGGAAGCATCCTGTCCGCAGGACTTGCCTTGGCGACAAATACATTATTCATTCAGTTGGAAAAACGAATCTACATCGGAGCGGGGAGATGAATTTTGATGAAAGCAGTTGTACTGGAAGGTGCCTGTGAACCTCAAGAACTAAAAGTACGGGAGGTTCCCATTCCCGAAGTTAAACCAGGCTGGGTATTAATCAAGATCAGAGCATTTGGCATTAACCGCTCGGAAATGTATACAAGGCAGGGGCATTCACCATCCGTTCAATTTCCACGGATCATTGGTATTGAGTGTGTGGGGGAGATCGAGGACGCATCGGACAGCACTTTCCAAGAAGGACAGCATGTCGCTTCTCTGATGGGAGGGTTGGGGCGAGAATTTGATGGAAGCTATGCCGAGTATGTTTTGATTCCTTCAGAGCAGGTGTATCTCATTCCTGGTGGAATGGAGTGGACTACGCTCGCTGCCATTCCAGAAATGTATTACACGGCATATGCATCTTTATTTGAAAGTCTTCAATTAACTAAAGGAGAAGTGCTTCTCATTCGAGGCGGGACCAGTTCCGTTGGTCTGGCTGCCCTCCAGCTTGCCAAAAGTGTAGGAGCCACCGTTATATCGACCACTCGTGACAGCGGAAAGCTGACATATCTTCAGCAGGCGGGTGCGGACCTCGCATTACTTGATGATGTACATTTTACGAATAAAGTAGTTGAAATTGCTCCAAATGGAGTGAACAAAGTGTTGGAATTGATCGGGACGGTGACCTTGAAGGAATCTTTGAAATTGGTCTCAGAACGAGGAATCTTATGTATGTCAGGCATATTAGGCAATGAATGGACCCTCGATTCCTTCGAACCATTGATTGATATACCAACAGGTGTTTTCTTTACGGCTTTTACAAGTGAAGTTATTAAAGAAACGGTGCTGGTCGATCTATTTAATCATATAAAGGACCATGCACTTATTCCGCCCATTGCTAAAGTGTTCAAACTAGAAGCAATAGCAGAGGCTCATCTGTTAATGGAGAGTAACTCAGCAAATGGCAAAATTGTAATCATGAATGAATAGGATGTGCCTAAAAGAAAGGAAGAATAAAAATGAATTTCACAGAGATGGTGCGGATTATGGATATCAAGTGGTTATTGCAACGGATGGAACCTCAACTATTAGGGAGGAATGGCAATACTATGCAATGAACAACGTGGCCACTAAAATGACAACTGAAGAAAAAATTGTCCGAGGACAAGAACTTGTTCCTATTCATAGGAAGGTTAATTGAATTTTGTCACATACTTCAAGTATGCGAACGATAAAAAAAGTAAGGTTGACTTACAAGATTAAAGACAGGTTACAGTCTCTTTTTTTACAAAACCTAACATCATCCAATGTGGATAAAAACTAGAACTTCAGACTTCATTTAATTCGTTAAAGCTAGTAAAAACACAGAAAAAAAAAGAAGAGGTCGAACCAGTAGGTTCTGGTGACCTCAAATACGTTAGATTAGGTTGTTAATTCATGAGAGAAATATACCGGCTAAAGAATAGGGATCTTGCTATGCCTGACAGACATCCAATACAGGTGACGATTTATTCTTTTGTCCTAAGCGACAACAATTGCTTCAGATTGTCATCAATAAATTGATTATCGGTACTGTTGATTCCACGACCGGCAAAATGGCCCCAGATCGATTGAATTGGTTTCAAGACAGCATGAGGTATACGCTTAGCTTCGTATTCATTATCGTCCGCTGTGCAGAAGAGATCCGTGCTTCCCGGCATGATACAGGCAAGAGCTTTTATGCTCTGAAGTGCTTTATCAAAGTCTCCCTTATAGGAAGGGTTGGCACTAATATCTGCATGTTGGCCTGTCCATAACATGGACAGAACATTGTGCGGATCCATATTCATAAAGCTCTCTTCCCAGACACCAGCTATAAAATCCTCCAATGTGTCAAATCCCATCTCACGATAAAGCTCTTCTCTATAAAACGCATGCGATAGTCCCCATCCTGCATAGACCCGGCCAACGGCGCGCATGTCAGTAGAAGTCAATTGGTTTAGTTTACTTGAGTCGAAGCGGACTGCAGATAGCAGGGAAGCTTTTACACCTTCCAGAACTACATATGTGTGAGGCCAAGGTTTGGCGATTCCCCCGAAAGGTGCAATTCGTTCGACCATCTCTGGATAACTTGCACCCCATTGAAATGCCTGAATGCCGCCCATGGACCACCCTACGACGAGAGCAATCTTTTGAATGCCGAATTTCTCGGTCAGCAGTTGCTGCTGAAATCTAACGTTGTCATAGATGGTTACCTGTGGAAAATTAGCCCCATCGAATGGATGAGGTGTGTTACTGGGAGATGAAGATAGTCCATTGCCCAGCAAATTTGGAACGATAATAAAATATTTCTCTGGATCCAATGCCATCCCGCTGCCAATTAGCCATTCATTTTGAATATGCTGATCCCCAAAAGCAGTTGGATAGACGATAACATTATCTTTCTGTCCATTTAATTTTCCGTAAGTTTTATAAGCGAGATAAGCGTTAGGTAACGTCACTCCTGATTGTAAGAGTACATCACCCAAATTAAAAATTTCATAGTCCATCGTATGGTCGCTCCCTTCAAAATGAAAAACCACATGTCACTGTGATCTCTTGTGCTCAGTATAGAGCCATGATACCATCAATAAAAGTGAATAAAATTCAAGATAGTATTCAATATAATTGAAAGATGAAGGGGGAGCATCGGATGGAATTGCGTCAACTGAATACGTTTTGTACGGTTGCAACAACATTAAATTTCACGCGGGCAGCAGAAGTGCTGAGCTACGTTCCTTCCAACGTCACGATGCAAATTAAAGCATTGGAAGATGAGCTAGGTGTTCGCCTCTTTGATCGGTTGGGCAAGCAACTCGCGCTCACAACTGCGGGTAAACGCTTTTTAACACACGCCCAAGGCGTTCTTGAAAAAATGGAGGAAGCTCGTAGTGCTGTTCATGACAATGAAAATCTAAGTGGCACCCTAACGATAAGTGCCAATGAGGTTATTTGCTCCTATCGGCTTCCGCCTGTCTTTCAACGGTTTCGTTCGCAACATCCGGGAGTTCGTCTGATCTTTCGCTCAGTTCCAAATCAAGAGCTCAAGCAAACGCTTTTTGAGGGAACCACGGATATTGTTTATATGTTGGATGAACCCATTCGCTCGAGTGGACTTTCCGTGGAACCGCTGCTGGAAGAACATTTCAGATTGTTAGCTGCTCCAGATCACCCGCTCGCCAAACGAACTGTGCTGCAATTGGAAGATTTTCATGAAGAAGTGTTCCTGACCAATGAGAAGGGTTGTCCATATCGAACTATGTTTGACCGGTCATTCGAGAAAGAAGGCGTTGATAGCATTACGTATTTAGAGTTTCAAAGTGCTGAAGCCATTAAAAAATGTGCGATTTCTGGAATCGGTATTGCCTTTCTTCCTGAAATCGTCGTGGAAGCTGAAATTGAACGCGGAGAACTTGTTGTCCTTCCATGGGAAATTCCTGATTTGCAGGTGTATACACAGATGTTGTGGCATAAAGACAAGTGGCTTTCACCAATCATGTTATCTTTCATTGAAGCAGCAAGGGATGTTTTTCGTTTACAGAATGAGAATAAAACCATATAGCCTATGTATAAAAGAGGCATCAAGAAGTATTCTGATGAATTCTTTAATGTAAACAAATCCAAATTCCACTTCAGTTAATCCATTTTCTCTACATATGTTTAATAGTATATTGAGGTAAATAAAGTGATCATTCACTTTGATAAATCCGAAACTGCTTTGTCGGTAATATTTTATGGCTTCGTACAGGTTGTAAAACCATCGAAATATGGGAGTTTAAAACAAATGTTGTGCCGTAGTTAGTTTTATGAAAGGAAGTTATAAGGATGAGGAGTATTTATTACGATTCAAGCAAAGAGGATATCACTAAGGATGCACTCCAGGAGTTATTTCTTTCGGTAGGATGGGAGTCTGGCAAGTATCCAAACGAGCTTTTACAAGCAATCGGAGGGTCTCATTCAATTGTTACCGCTTGGGAGGGAGGAAAGCTTGTTGGTTTAATAAATGCTTTGTCAGATGGTGTTTTAACGGTATATTTTCATTATATGCTTATTAATCCGAGTTATCAGAGTATAGGTATAGGTAAGGAAATGATGAATATAATGCTTGATAGATATAAAGGGTGTAAAACAAAAGTATTAATTTCTTATCCTTATGCAGTGGATTTCTATAATAAATTGGGCTTTAATACAGAGGATGGAGCTACACCAATGTTTATCTCAGAGTTGATATGATTGAACTAACGGGGAACGATAGCTCAATAAAACTAAGAAGAAGGCATCAAAATGATCAGAAAACGGGAATATTATATTAGAGTGATGATGTCTTATTAAGCTATCGGGCAGGTTAACGTGGAAGCATATTTCTCATACTTAAATTCCATGTTATGGTAGTATAGAGTTGGATTTAGGAAAAGTGTACAAGGGTGTGTAAACGAAATGGCTGAAAAACCGTTTGTCTTTCTAGCGTGTATAATATGTTTTATCGTTAAGAATGGAAGAATGTAAATAGTACATATGGAGGTAATTAAGTTTGAAATCTCACTACTATCTCAGTTGGTTTAATGATTTCTTTCCAGAGAAGCTGGTCAAATTGTTGCATGAGGATATAACAGACAGAAAATCGCTTGTTATGATTAGCGCTGATCCGTCTGGTTATACAGGTGAGCAAATTAACTTTGATGATGTTTCTGAATGGATATGGTTGAATCAGGCTAATATTATTTTTGGTTGAAACAAGTACTATTTATGATGGTATTGGCTTTGATCATTTTGCCTATGAATCTCATTCTCAACGCGACTACGCCACGTTTGTTCAAGGCTACCTGTTCCCCTTGTCTGAAGAGATTGATGTTTACGCGGCAGAGCAGGAGAGCGCTATACGTGTAAAGGACGGCAAAATAGAAATAATGGGTCCTGTATATTTAATTTCCCACTCAAAGATTCAGAAATTAGTTGAGACGCTCTAATTAGGGTGAGTGGCCGTGAACTAACAGAATTAATTCCTTTTATGTATAAAATCAAGGCTTACAGTGAATCATCTCAGGTCTCCTCTCTATGCTCGGAGGATACTGTTGAATAGCCCGAGTCTAATACTTTATTTTATTTGAATACAAGGAAAAAATCCCTTTTACAATCATTGTCAGTACGTTATAATACAATCACCAGGTGGATTACCCAACATAAAAAGTGAAATATTGTAATTATTTAGTGAAGTCCTTATTACATAATAGATATCGGAGGAGGTGTAGTTATGGTCAAGAAAAAAATTTCCAAAGCCCTCAGCGCAGCTTTAATCGTTTCTATGCTGGCTACTGGCGTAATAGTCGCTCTTCAAGGTCAAACAACGTTTGATGTAGCGAAGTCAGCTGGGGATAAAAAGGTTGAAGTTATTAAATAGTTAATTCATTTACCTCAGCTTGGTTAACTCAGCTGAGGTTTTTTCATTCCCATTATGCATTGAAAAAAATGAAGATCTAGATGGAGTAAGAATAGAAAAATAAATTGTAGGGTGATAAAAACATTACATAAGATGCTCCAAAAAACTGTCGTTAATCTAAAAATGAGATCGACGGTTTTTTTGTGTGACCGATTTTTAAATGGAATAAAAATGAAGGAAGCATAAAATACGAAGCAAAAGTAGTAAAAACCAACTTGCCGTAACAGGCTGGGAAGTCCTCGATTGGGAGAAAGCGAATGCTATGAGACTATGGAAAAAAGGCAATACAATGAGTAGACATCAACAAGAACTCCATGGGAAAAATAGAGGGAGATGAGCGTATTGTATCTAAAAGCATTTGATCTAGATTTACCTTATATAATTGATGATGAAAATGTTGAATCAATAATGAAAGAAGAAAAATGCGAATATGACGATGCGACAAAAAAGGATTACGAGTTAAATTGGAAATGGAAACGGCGTTCATTTAGTTTGGAGACGCGTTGTATAACTGCTATGTTTGAACGTATATTCGGAAAACAAAAAACGAAAGATTGTTGGAAAATTCTTGTGGATTGCGTTGAAAATATTTCGGATGAGAGGATTATTAATGATTCAGGAGTCTGTGTAGTACAAATCAAATTTAATTTGGATGACTTCAGCGTAAAAAGTGAGACGGAGAAAAAAAGAACAACGCTCCAACTGCTTATGAATGGAATAGAAAAACTGGTTTTGGATAAAAATTGGGATATTACACCATTTAAAGAGACTGCTCTGAAAATTGAAGAGTTAGGGTATGTAAATGAGTGGGTCTGGAAGAAAGTGATCAAGAGTCCTAAAAAGAACTACAGTGCTAAGGTTATTTGTCAACACAATGTAGAAAGCATGGATATATATCTTTCTATTATGCACCGAGACGGGACACAAATACTGTTAGAAAAAGTGATCTCAGAATTTCCAGATGAATTTGCATATGCTAGACATCTAGGTGAGCTTAAATGGATATCTGATTCTGAAGTTGCTTTAATTGATGAAGATAATGATGGGATGGTTTCAATAAATCTAGAGAAAGCAAAATAAATTATTAAGGAATCTGCAACGCGATGGGGGGCTGGGAGGCGGCACTGCTGTCGGGGGACAAGAACATAGTCCCATTGGATGTCGCTATTTTAGCGGCTTTCTTGTTTTATCGGTACAAGTTAGTGTCCCGAGCCAAGGAGCTAATTCCTTTAACGAATGGTTGCTCATAATCTCGCTTCCTTCCTAATCCTGTTTTCAAAAGTTTTAAGCAGCGGGATAACACATGAGTCAGTGGACTTAAATGAGCAACTCCAAAATACATCCCTTTAATGAAATTTGTTCATATATGAGAAACTGGAGTATGATGGGGGAAGGCAATGCTGATAATCACCATATAAATAATTTTATATTTATTGTTAACCATACAGGTAAAGAGTTAGCAAAAACCCAATGTTTTTCTATGGTTCAAAAGGGTTGTCCTTTGAAATTTCCTGTAAAATTAATGCCACATAACTTCCTTGAAGGGGGACATCTGTTTTGGATGAGCAGTTTCTAGATTTATTGGCCCAGAAATATGATACGGAAGAAAAAATTATAACAGAGATCATCAATCTTGAAGCGATCTCCAATCTCCCGAAGGGAACCGAGCATTTTGTCAGTGATTTGCATGGGGAGTTCCAGGCTTTTCAGCATGTACTAAGAAACGGTTCGGGTACCGTCAAAGAGAAAATCAAAGAAATATTCCGGGAGGTTTGGACGGATCAAGAAATCAATGATTTTGCGGCGTTGGTTTATTATCCGGAAGAAAAAATACAGCTGGTTATAGGGGAACTGTGCAATAAACAGGCTTTGAACCAGTGGTATAGACAAACGATTGAACAAATGCTTAAGCTTATTTCTTATGCCTCTTCCAAGTATACGCGCTCGAAATTGCGTAAAGCTCTGCCGGAGCAGTATGTATATATTGTAGAAGAGCTTCTATACAAGACGGATTCGACCAACAATAAGGATCCTTATTATGAGGAAATATATCGGCAAATTATATCCTTGGGCCAGGCGGACAAGCTCATTATCGGCCTTGCTTATACAACCCAGCACCTGGTGGTTGACCATCTTCATGTGGTTGGAGATATCTATGACCGGGGGCCGGACCCCGATAAAATTATGGATACGTTAATCAACTACCATTCTGTAGACATTCAGTGGGGGAACCATGATGTCCTCTGGATCGGTGCCTACGCGGGTTCTCTGGTCTGCCTTGCGAATATTATCCGGATCTGCGCCAGATACGACAATCTGGACATTATTGAAGATGTATACGGAATCAATCTACGCCCACTGCTAAACTTGGCGGAGAAATACTATGAAGACAATTCGCCCTTCAGACCGAAGCTACAGGCTGGCCATACCGTATCGGAGCAGGAAATTCTGCAGATCACCAAAATTCACCAAGCCATTGCCATGATCCAGTTTAAACTTGAAATCCCGATTATCAAGAGACGTCCATACTTTAATATGTCTGAAAGACTTTTGCTGGAGCAGATTGATTACGAGAAAAATGAAATTAATATCTGTGGTAAAACGTACCTGCTGGAAAACACCTGTTTCGCAACCGTAAATCGGCAGAATCCTGAACAATTGCTGGAGGAAGAACGCCAGGTGATGGAAAAGCTTCTGTTCTCCGTTCAGCATTCCGAAAAGCTGGCCAGACATATGAATTTTCTCATGAAAAAGGGAAGCCTTTATTTAAAATACAACGGGAATTTGTTAATCCACGGCTGTATTCCTTTGGATGAAGAAGGAAATATGGAAGAAATGCAGATTGAAGACAAGACATATGCAGGCCGTCAATTGCTTGATGTTTTTGAAGATTATTTGCGTTACGCCTATGCGCACCCGGAAGAGACAGAAGATCTGGCGACGGATATGGTATGGTACATCTGGACAGGGGAATGTTCCTCGCTCTTTGGAAAGAGAGAAATGACCACTTTTGAACGGTATTTTATCCAAGATAAAGAAGCACATAAGGAGAGAAAGAATCCTTACTACCATTTACGTGAAAATGAAGAGACCTGTCGAAAAATCTTGCTGGAGTTTGATTTGAATCCGGACCATGGACATGTCATTAACGGCCACACGCCAGTCAAAGAAATTCGTGGAGAGAACCCTGTTAAAGCAAACGGAAAAATGATCGTGATTGACGGCGGTTTTTCCAAAGCCTATCAATCCACAACGGGCATTGCCGGATACACCTTGTTGTACAACTCCTTTGGCATGCAGCTCGTCGCCCATAAGAAATTTAATTCAAAAGAAGATGTGTTATGTAACGGAATAGACGTGTTATCTGTAAAAAGATTAGTGGACAAAGAACTGGAGCGGAAGCTGGTGAGGGAAACCAATGTCGGGGAGAAGCTGCTGCAGAAAATCTCAAATTTGAAGGATCTACTAGAATATCGCTACATGAAATGAAACGATTGCTAAAAGTACACACCCGGATCAACCGTTTGAGTGCAATTCGACGTAGACGCTCGTATTGGGCAGGGAAGTAATAATACCCTGCCTGTGCGAGCCTTTCTTTTTTTACAGAGTGATTTAACACGAGGCAGGGGATATTGAAAGGCGTAATAAAGGTGCCGATGGAAGAAATCGATGCGTTTTTTTTAAGTGGAATAGATTTTGTGAATACCCTCAATTCGTTTGGTTAACTCGCTTCTTACATGTTCAGGCTCGATACATTCGCATTTGTCCCCAAAGCTAAGTAAATGAGTATATCCATGGTCATTTGCAATGAAGGGGAACTTTGCTATCCACTTAACACCTTCATATAAGCGAATGTTGTTCTCTCCACAGTACTCGCTCATATAAGGAATAAGTGTTTGGTCAAAAAGCAGAGTTAAATGAATAATTTCTTTCTCCGTAATATCTAAAACCTCGTCTTCGATTTGTCTTTTCCTAAATGTATCATGGTGAGTAACAAGAGAAGAAATGCGGGAAACCTTAAACATTCGGAACCCCCCTTTTTCTGTACAAAATCCTTGCATATACCACACTGAATTCTTCAATACTAGTCGGCAAGGCTCAATGGTGAGTTCCAAAGGAGTCATACCTTCAAAAGGATCTAGATATTCAAATGTAATTAAGCGGTCCTCTTCAATTGCGGTTCGAATTTGCCCCAATTCAGGTGGTTTGACATGAGTACTTCCGAACCAAGGTGAAGGATCTATTGCTATTAGTTTATCTACCAGTCGATTTTCATCTTCCGAGATCAAAGATTTCACTTTAGCAATGGCATTCAATACTTCGTCGCTAGAAACAGTCGAATGGATACTGTTTAATCCAAGTATTAAAACTAGTATCTCCGCTTGAGTAAAGATCTTCTTCTCAAATTTGTAACGTTCCATAATACTGAAGCCCCCATTCACACCAGGGGAAGAGGTGATTGGAATTCCGGCTTTGGTAATAGTTTCGATATCTCGAAAGATAGTACGAGGAGTGACCTCAAACATTTTCGCTAATTCAGAGGAACTCACTTTTTTACGTTCTAACAAAAGTAACACTATCGATAGAATCCTTTCAATTTTCATGGAGATCCCCCAAAATTTTTAATCTAATTATGACATAAAGATGTCATAGTTTCACCTGTAATATATAGAAAGTATGAAGCAGTTAACAAAAGAAATGGAGAAAATGTATCTATGAAATCAATCGCTGTATTCTGTGGTTCCAAAGAAGGAAAGTCTGCAATATACAAAGAGGCTGCAATAGAACTGGGTCATGAACTAGCCAGACGAGAAATCACCCTAATTTACGGAGGCGCTATTACTGGGCTCATGGGAGAAGTTGCTGATGCAGTGTTAGAAAAAGGGGGCCGTGTAATTGGAGTGCTTCCTCATTTTTTACAGACTCGTGAGATTGCGCATAAAGGTTTGACTGAACTTATTATGGTCGACTCTATGCATGAACGTAAAGCCAAAATGGCTGAATTAGCAGATGGATTTATTTCACTCCCGGGGGGGCCAGGGACGTTGGAAGAATATTTTGAGATATTTACTTGGGGCCAGCTTGGCCTGCATCAAAAGCCTTGTGGTTTATTGAATGTTAATCAGTACTTCGATCCCATTGTATCCATGTTTAATGTTATGGACCGAGAACGTTTCATGCAACCGAACGTTCGGGATATGGTCTTAATAGATCAAACTCCGGAAGGGATACTTAATCAATTTTCAATGTATACTGCCCCTCCTGTCAGAACGTATCTCACGGAAAAACGTACTTGATTAAATGACGCTATGTGTGTGAGGGATCGAGGGTTTCAACTGGTGAGAAAATCCACAATCTGCTCCATGCAAAGTCTTTTCTATAAACAACGGCGGTTGTTTGTATGGTATGTCCCGACCCCTGAAAAATTGCACAAAAATCGGTCTTTCCTACGAAAGCATTAAGAAAATCATTTACTCTAAAAAATAGATTCACTTGTAAGTCACATCGAGCTTTCCGATGTGGCTTTTTTGTAGAGTTTGATTCTGAATCAAATTCAGTATATTTCCTATCAGCACCTTTTGTTACCATAAAAGTAAAGGGGTGAGGTTAATATGGATAAAAAGATTAAACGACTATACACACACGATATATTGAGACAGTCCGCGCAATGTTTTGGAATACGTGAAGACTCCATTTTCGAATTAAATGGGTTTCAAAATTTCGTTTATTCCGGGGTTATTGGAGATCGAGAAGTTATTTTAAGAATTGCCCATGTCACACATCGAAATGAATTATTAACAAGAGCGGAACTAGATTATATCATGTTCCTGGCTGAACGAGGAATGAAAGTAGCGAGACCCATTCAGTCTTTATCCGGGGATTTTATTCATATCATTGACGAGTCCTTTGTTGTGACAGCTTTTGAGAAAGCACCCGGCAGAAATGCAGTAATAGCCGAGGAGAGCAATACGTTTTATGAGAATATCGGTCAATTGGTCGGGAAAATACATAAGTTTTCACTTCATTATTCGTCCCAACATTCACGCTTTGAATGGAATGATAATGCCCTATTAGCCTCATTCAAGAAGTACTGTCCGTTAGAATTACACGATAACTTTGATCGTTTAATTACTGAAGTTAGCGCTCTACCCAAGGAAAAAGATACGTACGGTCTTATTCATGGGGATATCAGCCCTGGAAATTATCTTAATGATGGGGACAAAGCTATTATTATTGACTATGACGATGCGGAATATAGCTGGTTTGTTTCTGATATTGCTACACCATTACTTTATGAAATTCCTATTCCGTGGGTTGTGTCTGGAGATGTAAGGAGGGAGATTGCAAAGCGTTACTATTGCAACTTTTTAAACGGCTATTGTAAGGAAAATACTGTGAGTCAAAGTTGGTTAAACAAAATCCCATTATTTATTAATCTAAGGCAAGCTAGAGTATTAGCCGCGTTCTATAGAAGCAGAGATTTTAACGCTCCTGATTGGAGCGAATGGGATGAGCAAGCCCGACGCTTCTACTATGAAAATTTGTTAAATGACACTCCCTATATTGATATGGACTTTTTGTGTTAACGGGTACGATACTTTGACAAAGCCAGAAAAGGAAGGGCCATCCCATAAAGGATGGCCCTTAAACTTGCCGTTACAGACAGCACGGAGAAACCGTAATAAGTGTGATTCTAATTAACAGCATAGAACCTAAGAGTTATAGATTCTCAGCAAGAAGAATGTCTCTTATTAACTTTAAATGAACTGGTATGCAGATTTTTTGATTAAGCAGTCTAGATTTGATTATTGAAGTTATCAAACCCGATCTGACCTAGCATTTCCATATTACCGTGACTAAGTAACTGGTTCGCTATTCATCTTTTCGTCCTTAGCCATTGTACCTGTTCGCCTGAATTGGACATAATATAATGCAGCTACGGCAACGATAAGAATGGGAAGTGTCAGGAAAATATTGCTATATACGAAAGTTGCACTGTTTTGTGGTATCGGATTTAAGTTAATGGTCGATGTGCCCAAATCTAGTATCTTGCCGATAACAGCTGTTGATGTGGCCGTAGCAATAAAAGTGACCATCGAGAATAATCCCATCCCTACGCCGATATTCTCTTTTGAGAGTGTACGTGAAACCGTGTTTGACATTGCAATTTGCATGAACGATTGACCAAGAACACCAAAAATAAGAAAGATCGCTATAAATACTGGCGACATACCAACAACTGAAGACAAAGAGAGAAAACCGATAATAAGAAGTGCAGCTGCAGTAAACACAAGGAAACGATTTCCCTTATCATCTGCTAATTTACCGCCTTGTCGACCCAAAAGCGCGGCCATTAAAGACGACGGCAACATAACTATTCCGATGAAAACCGGTGACAAGTGGTTTACAGAAGAAAGTAGCTGAGGTGTAATGAATGGAAAGGCAAAGCCAATCCCGATCATGACGAAGGTAATAATTAGACCGAATGAAAACGGTTTGTTTCGAAATATGGCCGGGTTTATGAATGGGTTTGGAGTATAGCGTATACGTAGTACGAAAAAAATGAAAATAAGAATCCCGCCTAAGGCAAGCCAAACACTTCCGTTTGTTAAAGCCAGTAACAAAATGGCTACAGTACCGGCCAGAAGTATTCCGCCAATATAATCCATTTTTCTGGAAACTCCTTTTTCATCATCTAAATATTTCCGATACATCGGCAAAGTAAGTAATGATAAAAGCGAGATTACAAATAGTACCCGCCAGTTCCATGTACTGCTTACCACGCCGGCAATGATCGGACCAATGGCCAAACCCAATGAAAATCCGATTGCAACGGTACCTAATGCACGACCGCGCCTTTCAGATGTAAAGTAACGAACGGGTACAATCATAGAAATCGCCGGAATGACTGATGCACCAGCTGCCTGTACAATTCGCCCCACAATGACCATCCAATATTCACTAGCCACTAAGCCGATGACAGATCCACTTGCAAAAAGTAGTAGGCCAAACGTCAATAAATTCTTCAAGCTGTATCTGTCTGTCAATTTACCGTAAGTTACAGAGCCAATTGCGTACACAATCATATAGCCTGTGATGATCCAACTCGCTTGTGATGAAGAAATTTGAAATTGTTTACTGATATTAGGGAGTACAATATTAAACATGGTTGCATTCATGACGGATATGATGAGTGTAAAGACAAGTAAACCAAGTAATAATTCTCCTTTATTTTTTTGAACGCTATGATTGGTTTGCATTGGAATGCCTCATTTCTATAGGATAAAACTATATTGATGAAATAACGAACCTGTATTCATTTGATGATAAAAGTTTCATCTGAATAAACCGACAATGTAATGTTTTAAATACTTCGCTGGCAGAGATGTTCAACGCTAATTTACTGAAAAGTCCTCAATGATGAGGACTTTTCAGTTTTTCTGGATATATTTTAAATTTCACTTTGTTTTTAATCTTGCTCCCACAGCCGCAAATGACGGTATGCTTCAAAATTATAATTGGCTGCTGGCAATTGGGGCATACATGATGATGTGGGTGATCGTTCAGCTTCACCACTTCCTCCGTACTTGACTCCGCATTGCATGGAGTACTTATTTTTCAAACCCTGTTGTGTGCAAAAAAAAAATCGTAAACACGCATAAGATACTCGGAATTTTTCATATCATTCTTTCCTATGCTTCAACATCTTGGTTTACTTGATTTCCCCTGTTGCCATGAGAACTGCTCTCCCCAGCGTATGACTCAGCATGGTGAATCCAAGGAGAGCTGGCGTGGAATTAGGGGCGACACTAATATTTTCGACGTCCAGCGCATGAACGACAAAATAATATCGATGCGGACCGTGTCCCGCTGGAGGCGCTGCACCGATAAAGCGTTCAAGTCTCAAATCATTCGGTAGTTGCAAGGAGCCTTGCGGCAAACCGCTGGAATACTCGTCACCTGCGCCTGTAGGTAGCTCGGTTACGCTGGCAGGGATGTTGATAACGGCCCAGTGCCACAACCCCGATCCAGTTGGGGCGTCCGGATCATATGCAGTTACGACAAAACTCTTTGTCCCGTCGGGTGCACCCGACCACTTCAAATGGGGCGAGAGATCTTTACTTCCCTCAAGTGTTGACATCTCCGAATAATGCTGGGTCGGTAGAGGATGTCCCTCCATAATGTCATTACTCTCCAATTGAAAGATTGCTACTTCTGGCAATTTGGAAAATGGATTGTTGTTCATTGTAAATTACCTCCTTTTATTTTCATTTTCGATAATACATTAAATAATCGATTCTGTAAATAATAATCGTTTTTATAATTCACTATCGAATTTAATGTTTGTTTTTTATTGATAACGGTGTAAACTATCTACATACAATTACGTAGAATTATAATGTGTATGAAGGAAGGTGCTGCTTCATGGCCAAAAGGAATGGTTCGTCCACCTTAAGCGAGAATGTCAGGAAGAAACTACAATCCGATATTTTGACTGGACAATATGAACCGGGTTCTCCATTAAAAGTTGCGGAATTAGCTAAAGGTTTCGAAGTCTCAGTTGCTGTTGTTCGCGAAGCGTTGACGCGATTGGCGACTCAGGGTCTGGTACAGCAAAATCCTAACCACGGATTTTCAGTAAAGACGGCGTCGGAAGAAGAACTGAACAACATCATACAAGCGAGGTTAATCAATGAATCCGAAGCTTTACGCCTATCCATCGCCCATGGTGATCTCACATGGGAATCCAATGTAATTGCCGTGCATCACAAGCTATCGCAAACGGCTGAGTACAAGGAAGTGAATGAAAAGCTTGTTGTCCGCGAAGAATGGTCCGAGATTCATCGTCAATTTCATTACGAGCTTATTGCCGCATGTCCGAATCCAGTTCTCTTGGATATCTGCAGTAACCTTTGGGATTTGAGCGAATTTTATCGACATTGTTCCCCCCCGCAACAGCAAGTCCGCGATGGGCTCGCTGAACATAAGGCATTAGCAGATGCAGTTCTTAGCCGCGATGGTGAACGTGCTACACAGATCTTTAGAGCACACATCCAACTAACCGCAGAGGTCTTATTCGACAACCAATAAGTTGTTTATAAGATTCAAAAGTTTAAATCAAAACTTATCGGTACCTGGGGAATTGGATAGAGACGGAGATACTTAATATTCGCATTAGCGATTTCTTGGTTAATCTAACTATTTTCTATGGAGGTGAGGCTATTGAAAACAATCGGGGTAGGGTTCTTATATGCATGGCTCTATGCAAAGCCAGTAAAGGATATGGCAATGCTTTGCATAGAGCTTAGGGACAATCACATTGCCAACGACAAATCGTAATATTCTACTAACTGGCTTTGCACCTTATTGATTTATTAAATAAGGAGTGAGGCTCATGAAATATTCAAATGCCGAGTTTGTTTTTCCCGAAGAACTGCTACGTATCATTCAAGAATACGTTCAAGGCGAATTGATTTATATCCCCAAACCCAAAGAGGAACACCTAAAATGGGGAGAGAAAACACAAAGCAAAAGTAGGGTCTCTGCTCGAAACGCTGAGATCAAATCCTTGTTTCGCAATGGAGTCAGCATAGAGGAGTTGGCAGGTCAGTATTTCTTGTCCTACGAAAGCATAAAGAAAATTGTTTATAGTAAGAACTAATGAAACCCGCTAAATGGTCGTATCGACGGTTTAGCGGGTTTTGTGCAAAGTTGGATTAAATCAACTTATACATAGAAACCGCACCTCTACATCGATAGACTCAAGTTAAGGTTGTTGGGATGAAGAACGGCCTGCTTATACGAAGGGGTGTAACGAATGAACGAAATCATGAAGAAGAAGCTGCTGGGCAAAAATGAACTGCTAATTAACATGGTTATCGAACGCGCAAAAAAAGATTTTCTAGACGATATCGCCATTATTGGGCTTACGGGTTCATTTAGCACCGGGGACTTTCACGAGAAGAGCGATCTTAATTTGATTATTATCAACAATACAGAAAGGGGATGGGAAATATCCGATTGCTTCATCTTGGATGACGTTGGATATGACATCTATTGCACGCCATGGGATTCAAGAATACAAGAGCAATCCACACTAGAGAGTCCCAACGTATCAAGCCTAACCGAGCTCAAAATACTCTACTATGCAAAGCCTGAGGATTTGGAGAAATTGAATGACTTCAGGCAAAAAGCTCTTGATGCACTTGCAAGCCCGATAGGAGAAGCGTGTCTTAATCGAGCAAAAAAATGGATTGATCTGGCTAAGCAAGCATACAGCGATACGATGCTGAGTGAAGATATCGGTTCAGTGCGACATGCATCTGCCGACGTTCTTTACAATCTAGTCAATGCCTTGGTCAGTATGAATAACACGTGTATCAAACGAGGAATCAAGCGATATTTGGAAGAGATATGCTCGTTTCGCTATGTTCCTGATGATCTCGAATCCTTATACATGTCAGTCATCGAAGCTCATACCATTGAAGATATCCGAATAGCATCATTTCATATGTTGAATAGCGTTACAAGGTTACATAGTACGATGTGCGATAACTTTATTGTTAAACCTGCTCCTAACTTTGATAATCTGAGGGGAACATACGAAGAATTGTGGTGCAACTACTACAATAAAATCTTGAACAGTGTTACAACGAATGATGCTTCCTACGTCTTTCTTTCGGCCTTTGGAGCACAAGGGTATCTTGATGAAATGGCTGTGGAGAAGGGGATCAAGAAATTTGATCTTATGCAGTACTTTGATGCAAGTGATTTACCAGTAATGAAAGAGAAGTTCCTTGAAGTGATGGATGAATATCTAGACGAGTATGATAAGGTGGGCAGAGAAGTCAAACGCTTTACAACCTTCGAGCAACTATATGACTATTATATGAATCATTGACCTACCTTATAAAGGGCCGTGAAGAATTAGTTTCTTTACGGTCTTTTTCATTTTGAGTTTATCTAGATGGATAACGAATCTGATGTTGAAGGTTTGTAATAAAATTCATAAAAAGTATAATAAGAGTATTACATATAAGGAGCGTGAATAGTATGCGAAAAAATACTATGACTATACAAAAGGAGAATAATATGAAAATAAAAAGGATGATAACGTTTGAAAAATATAAATATAGGGATTCTTGCGCATGTAGACGCAGGAAAGACGAGTTTAACTGAAAGATTACTTTTTGAAACGGGTATCATATCTGAAATCGGCAGTGTTGATAAAGGAAATACGCAAACAGATTCTATGGAAATGGAACGACAACGAGGAATTACCATTCAATCTGCTGTCGTTTCCTTTACGGTTAATAATGTGAAAGTGAATTTGATTGATACACCAGGTCACCCCGAGTTCATCTCTGAAGTTGAGAGGGCTTTACGAGTATTAGATGGAGTCATCCTTGTCATTTCATCTGTCGAAGGTATTCAAACTCAGACACGAGTTTTGATGAAGACACTTGCTAAATTGAAAATTCCTACAATCTTTTTTATCAATAAAATAGATCGTATGGGTGCAAGGTACGAATCGTTACTAACTGAGATCCATGATAAATTGACACCCCATGCTTTAGCAATGGGCTTTGTTAATAATATCGGTACATCAGCCGCGCATATGGAATTGTTCACGGAAAACAATCAGAAATTTATGGAGGGCCTAACAAATCGTTTAGCTGATAATAATGAACGCTTTCTCGAACGATATCTTTACAGCGCTAAAGACTTAGCCCCCGTTGACTTTGAATTGGAGTTTCTAGAACAGTTCAAACAAGCACAGCTTTATCCGGTGCTATTTGGTTCGGCAATTACTGGTGAGGGCATTCCCCATTTGATTACAGCCATACAGAATTGCCATTCTTCCGTTCATCATGAAAATACTCCTTTTACAAGAGGGAGAATTTTTAAAATTGAACGTGGAAAAAACGACGAAAAGATCGCTTACGTACGAGTTTTCTCTGGTGAAATCAAGATACGTGAGAGTCTTTCCTATTATCGGATGAATCAAACAGGAGAAATTATTAAATTTACCAACAAGGTCACGGGGTTGAAACACTTCTTTTCTGGAAAAACAACAGATGGAACAATTGCTGCAAGTGGAGATATCGTAAAGATTATGGGGTTAACAGACTGCCAGGTTGGCGATGATATCGGTGTTCCTTCCAATGAAACGACTGAAACTCTGTTCTCGCCGCCTAGTTTAGTAACAACGATCAAAGCCTCTGACGAAAACGAGACCATTCATTTATTCAGAGCATTGAAAAAATTAGCCGAACAGGATCCATTTATTCATATCAAACAGAATTCTCTTCAAAGGGAGCTATCTATTCATCTTTATGGTGAAATTCAAAAAGAAGTGATTCGGGATCAACTGAAAAAAGACGCTCAAATCGATATCGAATTTCTTATGACACAGCCTATTTATATTGAAAAGCCTATCTTTACAGGGGAGGCAGTTGAGAGAATGGGAGACAAGGGAAACCCATTTTATAGTACTATAGGCTTTCGTATTGATCCGAATCCTCGTTCAACCGGTATTGAATATCATCTAGAAGTAGAGCTTGGCTCCCTACCTTTATCGTTTCATAAGGCAATTGAAGAAACCGTCTATGAGACGCTTAAGCAAGGACTATATGGTTGGGAAGTTCGCGATCTAATCGTGACACTTACGGATACCGCCTATGCAAGTGCAGTTAGTACAGCTAGTGATTTTCGAAAATTAACGCCTCTTGTGCTAATGAGAGCACTAGCTGAAGCAACTACTCAAATTTATGAACCCATTCATCGGTTCGAATTAGAGGTTCCTGCTAATTATCTAAGTAGGATTTTATTTAAACTAACTCAAGCCTCTTCAACCTATCAGGATCCGATTCAGAATGACCAGGTATTTATGATATATGGCATGATCCCGATTAAGAATATTCAGTCATTCAAGAACCAACTTCCGGGTTGGACCCAAGGTGAAGGTGTATTGCTATCCGAATTTTATGGCTATCAGTCCTTCGATGGTGAAGTGCCATCATGTACAAGATACGATCATAATCCATTAAATCGGAAGGAATATCTCTTACATGTCTTGAATTCGGTGTAAGCTGATAAAGCGAGTAAAAAGCAGCGTACAAGTGGTGTACTCTGCTTTTTCTTTGATTCATTTATAAAAGAACTAGCCAGTAGAGTTCCTTCTACAAACGTTTAACAGTGTTATTAGCAGAGGCGGAAATTGTTATGATAGAAATCTGGAGGCGAATGAGATGCTGGAATTAGAGTTTACTACTATAGAGGAGTGGGATGAAGCATTGTGGGCGCGGATGGAGCGAATCTATCATGAGGCTTTTCAAAGCGGCGCTAAGACCAAAGCGATTCTGCGCAGTATGCTGGACCGGGGAATTGGTTATTTACACACGGGCGTGCATCATGGAGAAGTGGTTGCGATGGCTGTTACTGGACTGGAGGGGAAGGCTGTGGACCGCATCCTGATCATCGATTACCTCGCGGTTGAACAGAAGCTGCGCGGGTTGGGCATAGGGACCTGGATGCTGGAGCAGCTTAGAGCCTGGGCGTTAAGGGAACACGGGATCAAAGGTATGATTATCGAGGCGGAGTCCGGAACAACGGAGGCTCATCAGGAACGCATTCAGTTCTGGCAACGCAACGGGTTCATCCTGACTTCCTATGTCCATCAATATAGAATGGTGCCAGAGCCGTATCAGGCAATGATGTTTCCACTGGATAAAAGTACGCATGTGCCTGATGAAGGTGAAGCACTATTCCGTTATATCAATGCTTTTCACAAGGTTGCTTACCGGAAGAGTTAGACTGCATTCAAGGGACCTGCAGGAAATTTCCGTAGAGATTAGGATGGAAGATGATCAGTTATTGACTGCATGGTCAATAACTGATATATTAATCCCATGAGCAGACCAAGAGAATTTGATGTCGATCGTGTATTACACCAGTCTATGGAAGTGTTCTGGAATCAAGGCTTCAAAGCAACTTCTTATGAGGACCTTACGCGTACCACAGGAGTCAAAAAGCAAAGTTTGTACTGTGTTTTTAAAGACAAGCGATCGTTGTTCCTGAAGGCACTGGCACTTTACCGTGAACAGGTTATAGCGAAACTGAAGGAGATTGAAGCCCTGGATTCGTCTCCCGGTGATAAACTGGATGCCTTACGATATTCCCTTTTAGACGATAAAACTAACTGCCAAGGGTGTTTAATTGTGAATGCATCACTCGAATTCGGAACAGATGACGAGCAGGTCACACGCGAAGCTGAACTCATGGTAGAAGAGATTCAACTGGTATTAGAGAAGATCATAAGTAGTGGCCAGAAACAACAGTTAATTTCCAACCGGTATACGAGTATAGAGCTTGCATCTTATCTAAATAACACCATCCTGGGTGTGAGAGTTATGGAGAAATCAGGTTCATCCCGTGAACAGATCGAGATGGTTCTGCGTACTTCATTTGGCATGATCATGTCTTGATCTTTTTTTTGTGAAATTCTTGACTGCGAAGTCAAAAATAATTAAGGCGGATTAATACACCACGAAACCTTGAAGGAGGTGGGGCTTTTCAATAAAAATCGTGTATTGATTTATTTGGAAGTAACGTCTAGCTGTTAACCAGGCTGGTTGCTGTTTAACATCTCCTAGGTCAACTATATAAAACTAAATATGTGGAGGTTATTATGAATTTTTCTCAATCCGTAGAAGCATTGTTCCAACCTATAGAGTTAGGTCACTTGAAGTTATCCAATCGGATCGTTATGGCGCCAATGACGCGTCAATTTTCTCCAGACGGTATCCCGGGTTCAGATGTTGCGGGCTACTATCGCCGCAGAGCAGAGAATGCAGTGGGGCTTATTGTGACGGAAGGGACGATAATTAATCACCCGGATGCATCCAATCAACCCAATGTGCCGCATTTTTATGGTGAAGCTGCAATGAATGGTTGGGCACATGTTGTATCTGAAGTACATGAAGCTGGCGGTCGAATTATTCCACAGATCTGGCATATGGGAGCCAAAGGTCATGTTAATGATTATTCGGAAGCTGAGATTGCTACAATCGTTCAGGAATTCGCACAAGCAGCCTCAGAAGCGAAACGCGTTGGGTTCGATGGTGTTGAAATCCATGGAGCACACGGCTATCTGATCGACCAATTCCTGTATGAGAAAACCAACTCTCGTACGGATCATTACGGTGGAGATATGATGGCTCGCACACGTTTTGCAGTTGAAGTGATTGAGGCTTGCCGTGAAGTAGTTGGACCGGACTTCCCGATTGTACTGCGTTTATCTCAGTGGAAGACAGATGATTATCAGGCTAAATTGGCTGAAACACCGGCATTACTGGAGCAGCTTCTCGCACCGTTGGTTCAAGCTGGAGTCGATATCTTCCACTGTTCCACACGACGTTTCTGGGAGCCGGAATTCGAAGGTTCTGATCTGAATTTTGCTGGATGGACCAAAAAACTGACTGGAAAACCGACAATCACCGTTGGTTCGATTGGTCTTGATGGTGACTTTACAAGTCTGTTCACAGAAGGTAAAGGTGCAAGTAACGTCGGTATCGATGGATTGGTACAACGACTTCAGAATGGTGAGTTTGATTTGGTTGCTGTAGGGCGTGCTCTTCTGGTCGACCCTGAATGGGCTAAGAAAATTCAAGAAGGACGTACCGATGATCTGCTTCCATTTACAAGAGAGGCGATGACCGTACTTACTTAATTGCAATTATATTCATTAGGAATATGTATGTTATAAAGAAAAGCAGTGACAGACCAACGAAGCGGATGGACTGATCACATAACGTGAGACAAATAAAACACCTTCAAGAGAATGAAACCTTGTCGTAAGATAGGGAGATCATCTTGGAGGTGTTTTTTAATGAAAACCTCAGAGTGAGTTATCCGGTGGAATTAAAGATGAAAGCCATAGAAATGAATTGGCAAACAGAGATGTTGCGGGACAAAAACATTGTTCCATACAAAGTCGCTATTATAGCGGCTTTTTTGTTTTAAGAAATCAAGTTCTTGTCCCATGCTGAGGACAAGAACAATGTATCATTTCGGATTAGGTTATTATCTAAATAGAACTCGATGGAGATCATGTGACTAGATAAAAGCATACGATTATCAGACTTCGCTTGAATAACGATTTTTTCATTTAAGGAACTAGGTTTTTTCGACCAAAGCCAAAGAACTAGTTCATTGTTGAAAAGGTTAAGAACATGGTATTAATGTTAATAAGATTCTTCATCTGTTTCATTAAGCTAACGGGTAGGTTAGTTGAATAAAAGGAAGTTTCTAGGGTGTTCTTGATCTTGCTTAAATTTTTTGTGATATTTTAGTTTAGTAGAAAATTTACTTTGCGATAGAAAATCAATTGCTTAAGTCTTTCATCATTAAATCAGATGATAACTCGAAGGTTGTTGATATGCTTGTCCGTATAGAAAGGGGACTGTGTTTGATATTTGATATAAAGTCACCATTTTATTTATCTGAATAAGTTCCTGTCTCGAAACGAGGATGGGAACTTATTCAGATTAACGATTGAAGGTACCTAAATCAAAACCTCCCAAGTTTACTACTCCTGGATATGGAAAAATCATTAGTGCTTGGACGGTCGTAACGCAAGTCTATAAAAATCTGCCCAACCATAAGCGTTTGTTTGCATTCCTATTAAACGATTGTCATAGTAAGTAAACTGATCTAGATGGTACAAAAAGGATATAGCCAATTTATCTTTAAGCCATTGTTCTGTTTCCTGAGTCATTCGGATCCGTTTGTTTGCTTCAAGCTCATTTTCGATCTTGCGTAATCTTATGATTAGATGTTCATAAATCTCAGGGGATAGATGCCTACGTATGACGTGACGATCGTCAAACATAAGACGTAAGAAAGAAATTACCGAATTATCATTAACAACAGCGTTAGCTAATACAAGATCCGCGGCATCGATAATCTCCGTACGAATAAAATCTTCATAATCTCGAACCTCCACGTTAATCTTTATTCCATATTCAGCGCATTGTTCGCTAAACCAGCGAGCATTTCGCTCCAAGGAATCACCCAGTATATGATATGTCAGAATTGATAGTGGTTGCTCTGGATGAAAGGGAGGTGCATTAAGAGGATCTGGTTCAGTATTAAAATAGCTGGGGCCATCATTCATATATTCACGCTTTAACATTTGTTCGGTTATTATGCTCCAATTGGGAAAAAAACTGTACGCAGGGGAATAGGTATGATTATTGAGACCAACATTCATGCGGTGTGGGTTGGCCGCACGACAAAGCCAATGTCGAAAATCGTTAGATTCCAAAGGTCCCGGCTTGTTCAGTTGAAATGTCATATATGTGCATCCCGTTTCTACTTGTTTAATATCAGGCGGATGATTGTTCCGTGTGTGAAGTTGAAAAGGGTGAATATAAGGGAGGGCTTCTCCTGCTATTTCCTTAAGCGGCAATGGACGATAACGTGTCTCTGCTATGATCCACAGTTCAATCCGGTCGAGTTGAGCTCGTCCCGAGAAATAAGAAGGAAATGCCTCGAGAACAATTTGGGAGTTATCATTCTCAATCACTCGGAACGGTCCACTTCCAATAGGTAGACGTGCAAAATCCCTAGGCAAACGTTCTGCGGAAGAAAGGGGGAGGATCGAAGCCCGCGGAGAAGCGAGCAGTTGTAATAAAAGATGATAAGGTCGTTTAAGACTAATCTCAACACAGTAAGGGCCCTGTGCCCGGATTTTATCCAATGGAAGCTCAGTCCATTCCGTTCGTCCAAAATCTGTAGACGTTAAACGTTTAATTGTATAGACAATATCCTTAGCATGCAGTTCAGTATTATCGTGAAAAAGTACCCCTTTAAGTATGTAAAAAGTCCATATACATCCAGTTTCGTCAGCCTCCCAGTAATAAGCCAAATGAGGGAGGACTCCGCTGTTGTCATCCTCGGTAAGAAGCGTATCAAAGAGTTGGCGAGCCATATGCCACTCCGTGCGCCGAAGTGTGAAAATCGGATCTAAATTAGGCATACTACGGTAAAAGGGTAGACGCAGCGTATCAAGTTGATAATTCTCATTCTTATCTACTCGGTAACCATACTGTCCTTCCAGCCATTGTACAAAACGACCACGTATTGCATCGTCTACGTCATGCTCTTCAAGATATCTTATTCCATCATGAAATCTTCCTTTATTCGTTGCTTCCTGGGCAAGTGCAAGTGCTACCTCGGCTTCCGAAGTTAATATAGTCAACGTTGAGCGATTACCTCGTCCGCGACCTGGGGACCATGCGATCCACCCAGCCGTACACAAACGACGTATGATCCACTTTACATTTCGTGGTGTACAGTTCCATACTGTGCCGAGCTCCTGTAATGTCGTCTTCTGTGAAATTTGCGCTTCGAGCTTACCAAATAAGTTCTTGAGATTGAAGAAATGTTCCGATAACTGCAAAAGATTCACCTCCACAATAAAAAGGGGAAGTTTCCAATTAAAAAGTATACTCTTTTTATTTCCCTTTTTTTAACTACAATCATAACATACGAACTATAAGTGTAGCTAAATAGGAGGAGAAAGTTATGGAAATTGTCTTAGCCACGTGGAACCCCAGGAAAATAAAAATGCTTATGGAAGAACTAATGGAATTACCGATCCAAACCAGGGCGTTATTTTCAGGTGAAGTGGACGAAGTTGACGAGAATGGATTAACTTTTGAAGAAAACGCGCTTTTGAAGGCCAATGCAGTGCAGCTAACATCGAATAGGATAGTAATTGCGGAAGACTCAGGGTTATGTGTAGATGTTTTGGATGGAGAGCCTGGTGTTCGTACTGCCCGGTGGGCTCCAGGTACAGATGATGATCGAAGTTTAAAATTGCTTAAAAAATTAAAACATGTATATAACCCTCCACTTCGTAACGCACGATTTATGAGTGTAATTGTAATCCGTTTCCCGGATGGTAGTAGTTCAGTTACATATGGAAAGTTAGAAGGAAGAATTGCGTTCAGTCCACGTGGTGAGCTAGCGAGTGGTTATTCTCGCATTTTTGAGTTGCCTAGCGGTTTAACCATTGCTGAAAAAGGATCACCCACTATTGAAATTAATGATCATCATCGGCAGGCTTTAGCAAAGGCAACGGAGTGTATCAAAGAATGGCTCATTGCTCAAGAAGCAAGAGGTGTCTCTATTGACTAAGGAAGACTCAAGTCGTGTAGGTACAGTCAAAGATCGTTATTTTCTCGCCATTGGTGCAGCCGTATTGGTCACTTTGCTCTGGTCGACTTCTTATATCTTAAATAAGTTTGCGTTTCAGCATAATATTGGACCTTTTACGTTAGCTGGATTACGATACACTGTTTCTGCAATTACATTGCTGCTAATTCGGTTGATTCTGGTGAATCGAACTATGATCATGCCAAAACCGGATACTCAAAAGGGAAATGCACGTATCAAATTACGACCCTATTATTTGGTTGTTCTTGGAGTAACCGGATATCTAATGGCACAGGGACTACAGTACGCTGGCCAAATGTTTATAACACCAACACAAACGAGTATGATACTCTCCGTTGGTAATACTGCAGCTTTACTTATACTCGACGTTTTTTGGCTTAGAGAGTTACGTGGTCGCTCTTCATTTATAGGTATAATGGCTGCACTTGCTGGAATTGTTGTTTTCTATTTCCCTTGGGATTTTGGGAAAAGCCATTTTAGCGGAATTGTATTAATACTTGCTTCTTGTGCTGGATATGCTATCCATTTGGCCTTTACGAGGCACTTACTAAAAAACGGCAGAGCAAAGCCGGGAGATCTTGTTCTCATTCCTATGTCGATTGGTGCCTTCGGTATGTTAATAATAGGACTATTATTTGAAGGGTTACCGAGCTTCTCTTGGCCACTTATCGGTATTCTACTTTGGCTGGGGATCATAAATGGTTCATTTGCATTCTCCTTATGGACTTGGAGTCAAAAGTACTTAAGAGCCTATGAAAATAGTCTGATCAACAATTTGATGCTATTGGAGGTCACTGTATTAGATGTTCTCTTCTTACATCGTAATTTATCATTTGTTGAGGTGCTGGGGCTACTGATGGCAGGGTTGGCTATAGTATTTGTGCAAATATACTCGCATTTAAAACGGCTTACTCAGTAACTGATAGTACTAACTAAACTGTTAAAAGTGTTTCAATTAATAAGACATAACACAACCTAAAATCAACACCGTTCAATAAACTAGGTCTGTTAGCACCTTGGTGGCATCGAGCTGAAATCTTACCAGTTTTCAAATATGCGATGCTGGTCTTATTGAAACAACGGGAAAACGTTAGCTTAATAAAACCAAGAAAGCAGCTGACCAACGTGATCGGCTGTTTTTTTATTCAACTAACGGACAGAATAGTTGAATTGTGGTGGCCCCACATCGGCACGCAAAAATCTAGGCTGCCCGCAGCGAGGTGTTCGTGGGGTTGCCTAGTTTTGTTGTGGTTATAAGCTGTAATCGATGTCTTCGTAAGCGCCTGTGAGGGCGTTTATGTATACGTGAGAAACGCCTTCGATTCCAGTGACAGAAAATGCGTATACAAGCTTGCTGTTGCGGATCTCCAGCTTTGGCTTACCCGAGACGTTTACTTTTGGTCCGAGCTTCTCAAAGGCTTGCTTCGCTGTCAGTTTCGGGTGAAGTGGAAAGGTTTTATTGTAATTGTAAAAATAATTATACGCATCAAAGCTCTTTAACGCACCAGTACGGCGATCAAACTCCCATAAAACTTGCATCTGCGGAATGGAAACTTGCTCCCGAACCGGAATATAAGTGATATGAATTGAGGTGTTTTTTATTTCTTTTGCTACTATTGTCAGACGTTCGTCAGACCAACGCGCCATCCAGGTGTCTGCTACCGAGATAGCCTGCTTTAAGTCCATCGATTGCTCCACAGCTTCTTCTTCGGAGGTCGAGCCGTCGCGTGTCACTTGGAGCACGTGTCCGCTTTTACTCAGTGTTGCAATATAGGTGCTGGTTGGTTTTCCAGCGGTGTCTGATAACTTGAAATCCATGACTTCTCCTAATTGGGGGCTGCTCCCGCCTGAGACCATGTTGACGATTTGCTTACCTGCTCCTGTATTCCAAGCTTCGCCCATGAAGATTTTCGCTTTGGCCGCAAGCTCCGTAGCCTTATAAGTGGTTTCACCGGCGAAAACGGTTCCTGGCTTCGGAGGTGCGTAAGGATTCTGATTGTACAGGAACTCGTTAAAGGCTTTATTGCCGTACGTGGACACCGAGTCGAGTTGAGACAAGGCCTCTTCCATTTCGGTCGAGATCCGTTCTATATCCGATAAAGAGGTGCCGTCACCTTTCTCTCTCATCAGATCAAGATACGGTAGGGCGGTCCTCGCGAACTTTCTCAGACGCTGAATTTGTTCTAATTGATTCTGGTTGAGCGAAATTTTCTTCTCGCTGGCGGGATAGGCCAAGTAGCGACTGCCGTTCGTGATAAACGATTCATACGCTGGCCAAGATTGAATGTTCGTTGTAGCGGATGCACTCCTTATTAATTGCAATATAAGATTGGCATTTTCAATCGCAGATTGAAGTGCTGCTTGCCGATCTGCAAACGTAGGTGCCGCAAGGGACTCCGCAAGCGCATAGTCGAAATTGCCCAAGTAGATCGATTGCATATGCGACCAGTATTGCGTATTGCGCTGTTGTTGCTGCTCCCATTGTCGATTATCCTGATGCTCCGTATAACTGAAATACGTGCCCGCTAGTGTCGTCGCGCAAAGCAGACCAATCATGGATTTAGTGAGAACGTTCATGTCTATTAAAACTCCCATCTTTGTCTTGATAATGCTTATCCACTTTAACAAAGAAGAGAACACAGTTTAATAAGTAAATATTACCAATGAAAATCGCTAGCCAGTTCTCTGATCAAGTTGTCAGTTACCAAATGAAAATCAATTGAGCAGATGAAGGATCAGTCTTCTTCCGATGTTGCATTCAAATACAACTTTGATGAGCGCAGTTCATCCAGCAGCATTGAGTATTAACTTTTAAATAAAAAGAACCGTTCTTTAATAAATGCAAATGTCCTTATCAACATGAAAATGCTAAATAAGAAATTCAATCGATGATCCTTAAACCGAGAAGTGGGGATTTACACGGCAATCAGTACAAGAAGTAAAATAAAAAGACCGCTCATCCGATACTCGGGTGAGCGGTCTTTAAGGGTTATTGTCGCGGCGCACAAACATTATTCCTTTCAAAGTCGCTATTATAGCAGTTTTTTTATTTTAAGGAATCAAGTTCTTGTCCCAAGGTGAGGACAAGAACATTGTGTCATTTCGGTTTAGTTAATTATCTAAATAGTATCATGATGTAGATCATCTGGCGAGATAAAAGCACAGGAGTGCGGTTTCGATCTCTTGAATGGATGCTTTATAGTCCATTAAATTCCCCTGCCTGTCTGAATCATTGTCTATATTACTTCGACAAGTAGCCACGAAATCCTTCCCTAAAGAAACAACGTTAGATCATCTATATTGAATGCGAATTACATAATGATTTTAGAATAAAAAATTTCAAGTTTTAAAGTTGATGTATCATATAATTGTTGTATCTATGATTATAATATTAACAATGCTACACATAGTATTAATGCAGGGAATTGAAGCAAGAGAGTGTTCTGGATAATTCGTTTCCGTTACTTGAGAACGGCTCAAACGCGAACCAGAAGTGCTTGCTTCCAATTGAACGGTTTTACTGTAGGAAGCTGTATTCTGGCGAGGAGATATTCAACGAAAGTATGTGAAAATTTAATTTTATTAGAACTTTTGTTAATGGAAAAATCATTGACTTAAGCCCTGATGGGAGAAGGGAAGGATGTTTGCATGAACAGCAAGGAAACCAACGGTGCTTCGTACGAAAGTGTGACAGATCAGCAGCTTCAAGATCAGTTGAAATATTATAAAGAACGAGCTCCAGAGTATGATGACTGGTGGTACCGTCGAGGCACATTTAATCAAGGAGACGAAGCTAACCAAATCTGGTTCGATGAGATCAGTACGATTAAGAATGCTTTTAAAGCTGAACATTTTCATGGTGACTTTCTTGAACTTGCGGCGGGGACTGGCACTTGGAGTAGTCTGTTCTTAAAAGAAGCCCTTATATTGACCCTTGTAGACGGTTCCGAAGAAATGCTTTCGCATAATCCGGTAGTATCTGAACCCAATGTAAGAACGATCATTGCAGATCTTTTCAGTTGGTCTCCGGATCAGTTATACGATTCAGTTGCTTTTACTTTTTGGATATCTCATTTACCCAGAGAGAGACTGGCGAGCTTCTTCACCATGGTATCACGCTGTTTGAAGCCCGGAGGGAAAATGTTCTTTATCGATGATCGAGAAGTAGCAGGAACCCGTGAGTCTCATGTAGTGGGGACATCTGGGCAAACGATGGTTCGGAAGCTTAATAATGGTGATCATGCTACTATAGTGAAGAATTTCTTTGGCGATAAAGAGATTGAGCAAATTGCTGCTAGTGCGGGAATTGAATTGCATGTCCATTGCACCCCTAAGTACTTTCAGTATGGGATAGGGTCCAAAACTGTCTAAAGCAGCAATTATCCGATACTTAATGAAGTAATCACTAAACTAACGGAGCACTTTAGTTCAATAAATAAAGGAGCAATATCGCCGGCGGCGACTGCTCCTTTACGCTAATAGGCTTTTGATGATCCAGTAGTGCTCATGCTTACCAAATTGGCTAAAAGAGCCAGCCCAGAGAACAACTTACCATCGATTGCCGTCGTTTTTGTCCTTCAAAGCCCTATCTTCGAGTAGATGGTTCCTCATAGCATTGCAAGCCGGCGTCGCGCAAAGTTCTTCCGACATAGCCTAACTCTCGACGTGCAGCGGCATCGTTGACGGTGAACTCACGCCCAATCATGCGTATCATCGAGCGTGAGATCGGCGGATCGCCGTCTTTCTGCGTGATGTCCCAGATCGTGTCGAACAGCCGGCCAATCGCAGAGACGAGCCAGTAGGACAGCGAACGCATCTTATCGATGGACAAGCCCTGCAAGTTCGCAAGGGAGGCGACGAACTCACGGAAAGTCTGCCTTTCCTGGTCCTTGATGAAGAAGGCATGACCGCCTTCTCCGCGTTCAAGAGCGCATTGTATGGCTTCAACCACATTGTCCACATGGCAGGTTGAAAAAGGGTAATCGCCGCGGTCGATAAACGCGAACTGTCCAGATCTGACTGCATCGGGAAGCGCTCTGCTAAACGGATCACCAGGTCCCCAGATAGCCGGTGGGCGAAGCGCGAACGTGCGACAGCCGGGTTTGTTGGCTGCCAGAACCAATGAATCTGCCCGTGCCTTGCTCGCCAGATAGGCGGAGAAGTGGTTGGGGTAAGTCTGTGCGCTTTCATCAGCGTCGCGGATGAGCGTACCGCCGTTATCCATATGGATAACGGCCGCGCTGATGTATACGAATGTCTTCGCACAGGCGAACTCGGCTGCCTTCAGCAATGCTGCAGTGCCATCAACGTTGGTACGGAAGAATGGTTCGCGAGGCCCTGAAAAGCGGAAAAGGGCGGCCGCATGCACAACCGCATCGATGGCCGGTAACACGAATGGCGTGCTGCTTTCGAGATCAGCATCGACCGGCGTCGCACCCATGGCCTTGAGTTTGGCGTGAGATGATGCAGAGCGTGTGAGGGCGAAAATCTGGTGACCATCCTCCGCGAGCTTCGGAATCAGGCGGCCGCCGAGCAGGCCGGTGCCTCCCGTGACGAGAATTTTCAAAGTGATCATCCTTTCGGTTCGAAATTCGGGATAGTCCGCCTGGTGCCGCCACGGATTGATGGTTTAGCTCAACCGACGCGCATCCGGTCAAAACCAGACTAATACCGAACAATCGATCATCGTACTGTGGAGCGCATCCTTCATAGAATTTTACTTCTCTCCATCTTACGATTATTTATCTAGCGATCTTAGCGAAGTGCTCCAGAGTACGAACCAATTGGGCTGTATAAGACATTTCGTTATCGTACCAAGCTGCGGTTTTCACCAATTGATGGTCACCGACAGTCAGAACTTTCGTCTGTGTGGCGTCGAAGAGCGAACCGAATGTGATGCCTTTGATATCGGAAGATACAATTTCGTCTTCCGTGTAGCCGAAAGCCTCTGGATCGGAAGCTTCTTTCATAGCAGCGTTAACTTGCTCAACTGTTACCTTGGTATTCAAAACGGCAACGAGTTCAGTCACAGAACCTGTTGGTACAGGTACACGTTGAGATGCCCCATCCAGTTTACCCTTCAGTTCCGGAAGAACCAAACCAATGGCTTTTGCGGCACCGGTGGAGTAGGGAACGATGTTCTCCGCTGAGGCGCGCGCAGCTCGGAAATCTCCTTTTGGATCCGGAGCGTCAAGCGTGTTTTGGTTACCCGTGTAAGCGTGAACGGTCGTCATCAGCCCGGATTGAATACCAAACTTGTCGTGTAGAGCTTTAGCCATAGGGGCCAGGCAGTTGGTTGTGCAGGAGGCGCCGGAAATGACGGTTTCCGTTCCGTCCAGTGTTTCATGGTTCACGTTGTATACAATCGTTTTCATGTCTCCTGTAGCAGGGGCGGAAATGACGACTTTCTTCGCTCCGCCTTTCAGGTGAAGCTCGGCCTTTTCTTTTGTAGTGAAGAAGCCTGTGCATTCGAGAACAATATCAACGCCAAGCTCTCCCCAAGGAAGCTCTTCAGGATTCCGCTTAGCCAAAACCTTAACCTCTTTGCCGTTTACTTTGAAGGTTCCGTCATGGACTTCAATGTCACCTTGAAAAGTGCCTTGCGTCGTATCATATTTGAGCAGATGAGCTAACATTTTAGCGTTCGTAAGGTCGTTAATCGCTACTACCTCGACCCCTTCCACATCTTGAATTCGGCGAAAAGCGAGTCTTCCAATTCGTCCAAAACCGTTTATACCTACTTTTACAGTCACTGAAAATCCCCCTATAAGTTTTATTTATTCCAACAAGCCAATGCCTACAATGAAATAAAAATGACCCAGCGCTATTTCATTCTAGAATAGCTTATTGTATAATTTGAAAAGAGACCGTTAGGTATCTTTATATTAGCATGATATTAGTGAATTGCAAGGACGAATTGGATAATTCGTTTAAAGCAAATATACGGTTCATATGGAGGAGATCATGAAAAAAGGGGACAGAACACGAAAACACATCATTATGAAATCGGCTGAAATTTTTAACCAGAGAGGATATGCCGGTACATCGCTAAACGATATTATTGCCGACACAGGAATTAAAAAGGGGGGCATTTATCGACATTTTGCTAGTAAAGACGAGATAGCGCTTGAAGCCTACAATTATGCTGCCAGTATGGTCGCCAGTAAATTTTCTGAAGCGGTCGATCAAGAGCAGTCTGCGTCAGGAAAGTTGGTTGCTTTTTTTCGTGTCTATGAGAATGTCGTCAACGACCCCCCATTTATTGGTGGATGTCCCATGCAGAATACAGCTGTAGAAAGTGACGATACTCATTTGGAGCTTTGTGGTCAGGCAAGGCAAGGGATGCATAACTTCTTGGATATGATGAAAAGTATTATTCGTGACGGCATTCAAGCTGGAGAGTTAAAGGAGGATCTTGATGTGGATGCGCTAGCATCATTTGCATTTTCCTTGTTGGAGGGAGGGATTTTGCTCAGCAAGTTGGATGGGGATAACAAGCACATGCTGATGAACAAAAAAATTTTCTCTTCCTATTTGCAGGAATGCTGCTTAAAGATTAGTTAATCTGGTGTACTGGCACATCGGAATAAAGCTGGGCATCATCGATGACAACTCAAGTTCAGAATCTAAACTTTCGATGGATCGTCTCTTTTAAGTATAAGCTGTCTTATGCAATAGCCCGAACGGGTGGTTTTTATATTTTTCACGCAGTTATAAGAAAGAATGTTTTTTTTGTTGCAGTAATGTCGAGGGACATGAACATCATTAAGCACCGAAATACATGAAAATGTTCACATTGTTGCGGGACAACTGACACGATAAAAGTAAAACATAAGTGTTTAGGTATAAAGAAAAATGTCGAATAAAGTGATTGCTAACTAAATTGTTGTGTGATATTATGATCCAGTAAACGTTTACATCAATAATGAATTGAATATTAGCAGTGTTTGGCTGTTACTGGTAAAGCAGGCATGACCAAAATGATTTTGCATTTTCCTTATGTGAGTAGGGGGAGGCATATCGTTTTGGTCTTTTTTATATCCAATTTCAGAAATGAGGCAAAGGTATGGATTATCGCAATTTGGGACAAGAGATTACGGAATTGGTTGGAAAGAAGGATAATATCGCTCGGCTTACGCACTGCGCAACCCGACTTCGGTTCGAACTGTACGATATCTCCAAAGCGGAGACAGAAAAACTCAAAGCTCTTCCAGGTGTCATTACCGTTGTGAACAATGGTGGACAATACCAGGTTGTCGTGGGCAATGAGGTGCAGCAGGTCTACCGAGTTATCACTCAGCAGATGGGTTCAGCAACCCAAAGTGCGGAGTCCAAATCAGATTCCGGCAAAAATAACGGACCAAAGCAGAAACAGAGCTGGATTTCCAGATTCATAAGCGTAATCTCGACGACATTTACTCCGGTAATACCGGCAATTATTGGCGCGGGTATGATCAAAGCGATATTAGCCGTACTTGTGCTGACAGGCCTCGTAACTACAGAAAGCCAAAACTATTACATCCTTAACACCATTGCGGATGCGGCGTTTTATTTCATGCCTATTCTGCTGGCTTATGGAGCTTCCATTAAGTTCGAAACAAGTCCAATTCTGGCGATGACCGTTGCCGGTGTTTTGTTACACCCGGGATGGAGCGCCCTGATGGCGGAAGGAAAAGACGTGTTTTTCATCGGTGTTCCAGTTCGACTAACCGATTACGCAGGTTCCGTGCTGCCAATTATTATTGTCGTTTGGCTCATGTCTTATATTGAACGTTTCGCGGATCGAGTATCGCCCTCAATGATCAAATTTTTCACGAAACCGATGATTGTGCTATTGATTACAGCACCTCTTGCATTGGTGGCGATCGGGCCTTTCGGAACGTACCTGAATGATCTGGTTGCGCTGGGTGCAGAAGCGATTAATGCCAGAGCCAGTTGGCTGATTCCTTTGTTAATGGGAACTTTGCAACCGTTCCTGATCGTGACAGGCACTGCATGGGCGATGACGCCGATTGCAACTAGCCAACTGACCAAAAATGGATATGAAATGATCAACGGTCCGGGAATGCTAGCGTCCAATATTGCTCAAGGTGGGGCTACGCTTGCTGTAGCATTAAAAACCAAAAACAAAAAACTGAAACAGCTCGCTGCTTCATCCGGTTTCACCGCTGTGCTGGGCATCACGGAACCCTCCTTGTACGGTGTAACACTGAAACTGAAGAAACCCTTGATTGCCGCAATGATTGGTGGTGGCGTAGCAGGGATATACGCTGGTCTGACCGGATTAGTACGTTATGCCTTCGTTTCTCCAGGGCTTGCCGCGTTACCTGCATTCATTGGCAGCAATCCGATGAACATCGTTCATGCTATTGTGACTTGTCTGATTGCTTTTATCGTTACCTTTGCCCTGACATGGATCATTGGTTTTGAAGATCCAGTAGACGATGAAGAAGAAGGCAATTCCAATGTTAACGATGACAAGATGCTTTCCGGGCAGCCTGTTAAAGACAACACGGCCGGCACGCAGTCTGTTGCAACAACAAATGCAAATGTACCGAGCCAAAATGAATTACGCCCACTTACGATCGCCAGCCCGATGCAAGGGGAATTAGTCCATCTGGACCGTGTACCAGACGATGTTTTCTCTTTGGGATTGCTGGGTAAAGGCGCTGCAATTATCCCTGCAAAAGGAGAACTGTATGCACCAATCACAGGTGAAGTTACGGCTTTCATGGACTCCAAACATGCGGTCAAATTAAATGGTTATGATGGAGAAGAGGTACTCATTCATATTGGAGTGGATACCGTCAACCTGAAGGGGAGACATTTCAACTCTTCCATTAAAGTGGGGGACCGGGTACAACGGGGTGACTTGTTGATCAGCTTCGATATCGATGCCATCAAGGCGGAAGGGTATGAAGTCATAACCCCGATCATTATCGCCAATTCGAATCGTTTCCCGGATATTAAGCTGGAGAAGCAGAGTCCTGTGGAGGTTGGAGCGACTATTATCCACCTTTCATAACAAGCTTAATACGGTCCGTCATATATCTTGATCAATATTAAAATGAAGGAGTGCTTGAGATGTTATATCAACACATCAAACTATTCCCCAATGAATTTCTGTGGGGAGGCTCTACCTCTGCTTATCAAGTGGAGGGAGCCTGGAACGAAGATGGCAAAGGTCTGTCCGTCATCGATATGTGTGATCATCCGGCCGGAACCGCCGATTTCACAGTAGCGAGCGACCACTATCACCGATTCAGAGAAGACGTGAAGCTTTTTGCAGAGCTGGGCCTCAAAGCATATCGTTTTTCGATTGCATGGACTCGAATCTTGCCTTCAGGCACAGGAGCTGTTAATGAGAAGGGACTCGATTTTTACCACCAACTGATTGACGAATTGCTGCTCCATGGTATCGAACCCATTGTGACCATGTACCATTTCGACTTACCTTATGAGCTTGAGAAAACGGGAGGATGGAACAACCGGGAAACGATCGATGCTTTTGTCGAGTACGGGCGTATCTTGTTTGAGCATTACGGGCATAAAGTGAAATATTGGTTGACCATTAATGAGCAAAATACGATGATTCTTCATCCGGGTGCCATTGGCACACCGAAGGGCGGACGTTTGCTTTCCAGTAAGGAACTGTATCAGCAAAATCATCACATGTTTGTGGCTCAAGGCAGAACGATGCTACTATTTCATGACATGCTCCCGCAAGGCAAGATCGGTCCTGCATTGAACATGACTTCCATGTACCAGGCAACCTCCAGACCAGCAGATGCAATCGCTGCACATAACTGGGAGACGATTCGCGGATGGGGTTTTCTCGACTTATCAGTATGGGGACGGTATAACCCATTATTCTGGAGTTATTTACATGAACGTGGCATTGAGCCGGTTATTGAGCAGGGTGACATGGATGATATCCGGTCTGGCCGTCCCGATCTGGTAGCAATCAATTATTATTCGACGGCAACCATTGCCGCCAGTACGGGCAATGCGTCGGATGTTACAGCTCGTGCGGGTGATCAGCAAATCATGCTTGGCGAGCAGGGAGTATACCGGGCCGCGGAGAATCCTTATACCGAAAAAACAAAATATGGCTGGGTCATTGACCCGGTTGGCCTGAGGCTAACATTGCGTAAGGTATGTGAACGATATGGTCTCCCGATTCTAATTACGGAAAATGGTATAGGTGCTCCGGATGTACTGGAGGCAGATCACACCATTAACGATACGTACCGGATTGATTTTATTGAGAAACACCTGGAACAGATCAGACTGGCTCTAACGGATGGGGTAGATGTGATTGGTTATTGCCCTTGGTCCGTGATTGACGTGGTAAGCACTCATCAAGGTTATGGGAAACGTTACGGCATGATCTATGTAAACCGCGGTGAACAGGATCTGAAAGACTTGAAGCGCTTGAAGAAGAAAAGCTTCTCGTGGTATCAGGAGGTCATTAAACAGAATGGCAGATGTATCGGAAACTCGGATCAGGCGGTCACGAAAGAATAAAGGATCGTGATGAATGCATGAGAGTAATCAAAATATTGAATAACAGCTTGCTTCTGACCAAAGATGAACAGGGACAAGAAATGATTGTCATGGGAAAAGGCTTGGCATTCAAAGGCAAAGTCGGCGAGCGACTCGATGAGGAGCACATCCAGAAACGATTCATTCTTCAAAATAATCCGTCTGCCCAGGCTTACGTACGAACCATCGAAAACATGCCAGAAAAACATGTGAATGTCATAAACAAACTGATTACCAATGCCAAAGAAAAGCTGTCTCTTGACGATCAAATCTTCTTTACGCTTATGGATCACTTGTCGTTTGCTATTGAACGATGGAAAAAAGGTGTAGCATTACAGAATCGCATGTTATGGGAGATCCAGAGGTTTCATCCTGTCGAATTCGAACTGGGGGTTGAATCCGTTCAGATGCTGAATCTAGAATTGGGCATTGAACTGCCGGAAGAAGAAGCAGGGAATATCGCTTTTCATTTCGTGAATGCCCAAACACATGAGCAGAATATGGAGCGCACGATGCAATCCGTTAAGATGTTAAAAGATATTTTTAACCTGATTCAATACACCTTTGATATACAATTGAACAAAAATTCCATCCATTATGTGAGACTCGTCACACATTTGCAATTCTTCATCCAGCGTTTACAAGAAGGGCGTCTGGGCAATTCGGCGAAAGATTTTATATTTCAACACATGGCGAAGGAGCATCCGCTTGAATACAAATGCGCGGAGATGATCAAAACCTACGTGCAAAACATGCTGGATATCTCCATATCGAACGAGGAATTATTATATTTGATGATTCACATTGCTCGAATTGTGCAGGAGGAGCAAGGTGACGAGGGAGGATTATAAAACAAAGCTAAAGTTATATTCCCTTACTTAGGAGGAGCGATTCTCTGAATATCTGATGCCCTTGATTTCTAGTATGTTCATATGCCTGTTAATAGACAGGGAAAAAGATACTTTTTAACTATGACCGTTTTCCCGTATTCTTTCGGGAAACGGTCTTTTATATTTGCAAAAATCTATTCGTATGGTGCCTGTCGATGATTTATTTATGAAAAAAATAGTTTTCACCTACTTTTTTTATTGAAATTTGGGTTCACTTCAGACCGGATTTTATTTACGCTTCATGAAGAAAAATATCCCAAAGGAAAGGAGAAGACAGCAGAAAATCCAGAGGCAATAATGATGAATTCTACATTTAAGCGAATCAGGAGGCAATAGAAATGAAGTAGTGCTATAACCTTGTTAAATGGATGGTTATTCGTGTGTTGGTCGTAAGCATCTGTGCGGTTATAAGTTACGTTCCCGGCAGGGTGGCCGCCGATGATTCGGTTATCCATACCCAGCCAGCAATCTTGGAGACGGTAAGCCCGTCAGGATTCGCACATCCTTCCGTGGGTTTCACTGGTGATGCGCTGAAGCTAATGCAGGAGAAGGTTGCCATTGGTGCAGAGCCATGGGCGAGTGCGTTCGAGGACTTCAGGAAGCGTCCCAGTGGATCGCTGGATTATGATATTCGAAATCAGAGTAAGCTGGATAAAACGAAACCTGCATATGATCGCTTGCAGGCGTTTCCATTCAATATCATGAAGGAGTATTCAGAGTATATGTGAATTGTTATAAAGGGGAAGGCATACACCAGATGGACAATGGTATTTTATGGGCGGATTACTGGTCTCTCGCTGAACAGCCGGGACATTTGCGACTGAAGGGATTCAGACCTATCAAGGAAAGTGGCTTTTTCCGGGCTGGCAATACGCTATCTCAACGTTACCTCATGACGACAGGGCTACAGGTGGATACCAAGCTTGATCTGGTGGGAATGTCGGATGGACTTCGAGCGGGCCTGGTTCATTTTAATGGGGGCGTGGATTATGCCATGGGTTCTGCGCAAGGGTATAGAGTCTGGTGTCCGTTGGGATATTTGTTGTAAATACGAATAGTTTCAAATTGACTTTGCTTGCCATGATGAACGAATTACGATTTCGAGGAGTATAATCATATTGAATAGGCACGGATAAAACCTCTCTGCTAAACAGGGCTCAAGCTGCCGAGAATGTCTCGATAGCCTGGAGCTGCTGAATTAGCAGCTTTTTTGTTTCGTTCGTTTGATATCCCTCTTATACAACCCTCTCAAGCAAGACCCCAACCTGGTTTGCCATGACATGAGGTGGATAAGGCATCCCGTTCGTGATCCACCATTCCACTATTCCTACAAAAGCTGTTCCCATAAAGGAGCCCACAATCAATTCATCCAATCCCTGGTTTCTTTCTTCGTTCATATTTACTTCACCTTTATATTCTTCAATAAGAAACTCAAGGAACCGGGCACGAAAAGAAGGAGCTCCTTTACTCGCCAACATCGTTGAAAAGAATAAATAATTGCGCTCAAAGTATTCGAAATAGACCAGATTCGCTTCACTCCACTCCATTTCACATGCATATTGGTTGATGTCCTTCATGTTGTTAATATGCTCTTCAATCAGTTTATCCAGCAGATCAAATTTATCTGTGTAATGCAGGTAGATGGTTGCCCTGTGAACATTTGCCCTGTTGGAAATCTCCTGGATCGTAATGGAATCGAAATTCTTTTCTGACATCAATTCAATGACGGCCTTTTTTATTGCTTCCTGTGATTTGAGTATTCTTCGATCTATTTTAGGCACGTATTTCCACCAAGCTCTCTTAGTTAATAGTCAATTCAGGGGATTTTGTAGAATAATCGACAAACACAGATCATTTAACGATTGTAAGTGCCTAGATTCAATATAATATTATACACATGTCGTGTAAACGATCAAAATCGCGTTTGACTAAACGACTACATTGCGGCAGAGACAACCCTGAACCGGTTCGAATGGAGAGGATTCGTAAAATCTGGAGGTAACGGCTGAAACAGTAGATCATCAGACGGAGGAAAACAGCGTTATTCCCATCCATATTATTGTTGGCGGCAGCACGTTTACAGCAACTTTAAAACAATGAAACGACACAAGCCCTGATAGCGCAATTTCCGATGACCATCCAAATGAAAGAACTGAATGGGCTAGAAAAGTATAATAATCTGCCCGAGGAGCTTCCTGCTGCATCTACCGAACGCCCTGAAACCATTCATGCCGGTGAAATTATGTCCTGGTCCGGAAACACTTTGGTGCTTTTTTATCAGACTTTCTCCAATTCTTATGGCGGTTATGTACTACTCGGAAGTGTTGACGATCCGTCTAATTTGGCAGCTACGCTTGGTTCAGGGCATGTACAAGTCACCTGGTCGCTTGCAGAATAAACCGCAGGAATGTTTCCAGAGGTGAAGTTATCTAGAGAAGTAAGACTACTGATTAGTTTATCTATATGGAAAAGGAGTAAAGTGAAATGAAACCCAAAGACATTCTTGAACGAGATAAAAATGGCGAGTTAATTTCTTTAAATGACCCGGAGTATTATAAAATTCATGATCTTATTGTTGAAGCACAGAAAATTACAATGCAATTAAACAACTCATATCATGAAGCGAAAGAAGTCAGAGGATTGTTTTCGAAATTAACGGGAGTAGAGGTGGATGAATCGTTTGGACTTCTTCCTCCTTTTTACACGGATTTTGGCAAGAATATCAGAGTGGGAAGAAATGTGTTTATCAATCATGCTTGTACTTTTATGGACAGAGGTGGGATAACCCTCGAAGATAACGTATTGATAGGTCCAAAAGTTAACCTGATTACCATTAACCACCCGCTGGAACCAGCTGAAAGACGCTCCACGATATCTACTCCAATAGTCATCAAGAAAAACGCTTGGCTTGGTGCAGGCACGATGATCATGCCTGGGGTTACGATCGGAGAAAATTCTATCGTTGCTGCAGGTGCAGTGGTCACCAAGGACGTTCCACCCAATACGATTGCTGCAGGTGTTCCTGCGAAAATTATAAAGAATTTGGAATAGAAACGCTCATGTAATCGGGAATATATAGAAAAATGTAGAATGACATAAAGTTACCAACATGACTGAGGAGTGACATCAAGTAATGATGGTGTTCTGAACAGGGAAGCGTGGGGAAAAGCCAAACCCAATCTTCCGAAAAAAACGACATTCGAGAGTATAAAGGGTGGCAACCATGATCAATTTGGCTCCTACGGAATGCAAAAGAGAGACAGCGTGCCTAAGGTTACAGGACAGGAACAGCTTCAGCAGATTGTTCAGGCACTGAAAGAATGGATGAAATCAGTACAAAAATAAAAAAAAGGATCGTAAGTGTTCATCTTCCATCGATGAATGCTTTCGGTCCTTTTATGTTTATCCTGTACCTTTATGCCCTGGCAGCATCTTTATAAAAATTTTTAATGAACGACGGTATCGGTTTCCGCCTCTCTTTGTTAACGTCTTCGGAAGGCTCCGCCGCGTGCCAGAGCGAAGAAGATGAGCAGGGCAATAATCGAGCCAACGATGGCGGGAATAATATGAAATCCGCCAATCACCGGCCCCCTTGGTCCCAGCAATTCCGTACCTAACCAGGAACCGATAAAACCCGCAATAATGTTCCCAAGTACACCGCCTGGTACGTCCCGCCCAATCAAGTTGCCGCTTAACCAGCCAATAAGTCCACCAACAATGAGTACCCAGAGCAGATCCATGGATTGTTCTCCTTTCTTCGAGTTTATTACAAGTTATGTTGGACTGAGTGGAATATACCTCACCTTCCAGTTGGTGGAGCAATCTAAAGTGTCTGTGCTAAGATGAGGGTGAATTATGATTCAAGCTGGGGAGCAAGGCTAGAAGGGGTGCACTTGAAGAAGATACTTGTCATTGACGATGAAGTCGCAATCAGAGATTTAATTGAGCTCGTACCGAGAAGAGAAAACGACGTCGTTCAAACGGCTGAAAACGGTAAAATAGCCTTGCAGCTGCTGGATGCGGTACTCTATCATATAATGGTAACATCTTTAAAAACTGCTTTAAATTATTGATAGATCTTTGTGTTATTAAATTATCGGATAAAGAGAGAAATGCACTTAAGATCAAATTTTGGTTATATCGTTTTAGAAGAGTTCTACTAGTAAGTCATAAGTCCAACTCCATTTTTCTTCATAATCGGTTTTTAAGCACCCATTTTAATTCCGCGGAACAATTCAAAAAAACGGCCGCTGTTCGCATCGTTTGCGACAGGGCCGTTTTTTGTTTTTCGTAGGCTAGCATCAATTGCTATTCATTCTTGCCAAACACTCATAGGGTCCCATGGCTTGATTTGATTACCATATTTTCCGGCCAAAAAAACTTTCATGTCTTCCAGCTTAGCAGGCACCTCGTTCCAAATTGGAAGGGGTGGTAACCCTCGTTTGCTTTTCAATAGGATGTCCACTGTAACATACAAGCGTTCTGGCTGAATCCAATGAAGGAAGCGGGAAATATCAATTTGCTTGGTCAGGGACAAGGCATCAATTTCGTCATTGTAATGCTTGTTGAACTCGCTGATCAGGTTCAGGAGGTAGTCTCTCTGCTCCTTCACGAAGTCCAGGCCGCAGATGGCGCCATGTCCTGGAATAACGATTTCGGGTTTAATTTCATCGATAATGCGGTCAAGCACTTTAACCCAATTGAGGGTTCCCTCTTCGCTGTATGCCGTACACCCGTTAAACACCACATCGCCGGCGAACAGCACTTTTTCTTTTGGCATCCACATCAGCAAGTCACTGTCAGAGTGGGCCGGAGCAACATTGTAAATCATTACTTCCGTATCGCCAAGACGGATGTTTATATCGTCCTTTATCTCAATATTCGGGAGCAACCATTCTACGCCTTCCAGGTCGAATCCTTCAAATTCCGCTGCAAAAAACCGCTCGCCCGAAGTAGATTCCGGAGAATCCTTTCCTCTTCTGATGACGCTATCCATCCAGGAGATATTTTCGGTAAGACGCTCTCTGGACGCTTCCTTGTGCATAATAATGCAAGCATCTTCAAACACTTTGTTTCCCCAGGCATGGTCGCTGTTATAGTGCGAGTTCACCACATATGCGGGAGAGCCGCCGTTGCTTACTTCCATAAAAGCCTCTCTCATTTCCCGCGCATGGAACAAATCGAAGAACGTGTCATACACCAGCCCTTCACCCTTGTTGATGAACCCGGCATTGGCCCAACTGATGCCGCGATACGGCGAAATACCGGCAAAAACGCCATCTGCGACTTCAAAAAATTTAACGCGAGGTTTTTGAATAATACGTCCATACTTCATGAAAATTCTCCTTTTTCGTATATGTTTTTGGTGTAAGGCATACTGACTATGGCTTTATTATAGAGAAGGGAAAACAGGAATGCAAGCAAGTACTTGCATGCAATTATACTGTACGATATGATAGTAACAGAACAACATCACACTACATGGATGGAGGCGCTTAACCATGAAACTAGTAACCTTTCAAACCAATACATCCCAGGAACCGTTGTTTGGGCTTGTAATAAACGAGAAATTTGTCGTGTCTTTTGCCGCAATCATGAAAAAGCAGGGAACATTCGTTGACAGTCTTGAAAGTATGGACAGCTATCTTCATTATTTGCCGGCAAGTGATGATGCCGCTAAGGAAATGATGCAATATGCTATCGAACAGGTTCATCAATTCAATGAAAATGAAATCAGCCCGATTGCAGCGGTAACCCTGCTACCGCCAGTTCCAAATCCGGCTGCGCTTATCGATTTCGGGCTGACGCCAAGACATCTGAGAAATGCTGGCGTAAATCTGCTGCGAAGAGAATATACAGGGCCGGAAAGAGAAGAGCTTACACGTAAAATTGCTGAAAAATTCCAGCAAGATCTGAATAAAGTAACTTTCAGTTATTATAAGTGTAACCATAATGCATTAATTGGCGATGGGGATACAATTCATTGGCCTTCGTACTCTTCCTACCTGGATATCGAGCCGGAGCTGGCTTTTGTTACAGGGAAGGGGAACTGCATTGCAGGTTATGTTATTTTTAACGACAGTACTGTCCGCGATGTGCAGTGGCCGGATTTCCAGGCGATGACCGGACCGACGCGCTGCAAAGATTTCGATCGCAGCAAAGGAATCGGACCATTTCTGGTAACGCCGGATGAAATCGACAACCCGCTGGCATTGGACGTGGATGTGCGTATCGGGGAGAGACTGCACTGGAAGGGAAGCACATCCGAGTATTCTGCACACCCTGCAAAAGTGATGGAGGAGGTTCTCAAAGTTTTCACGCCACTCCCGGGCACGATTATAGGAATGGGGACGATACCGGATTGCTGCGCAATCGAGACCGAAGAATGGCTGTTGCCCTCTGACCGAATCCAGATTACATTTGATAAATTAGGCACGCTCACGCAATTGGTGCCTGATCATGTCAAGATTACGGAACCAAGCCGCTGGGATAAAAGAAGTGATTTACCTTAAATAAACGTTTATGAAAATGATGAACCCCTACCCTGCTGCATATACAAAACTTGTAGTAGAATAGATTTAACATATGCAAAAGGAGAAATATAATGCAAACTTCAGACAGAATCATTGAAGCCGCGACACAGCTCATCAAAAAGAACGGCTACCGGGGAGTAAGCACCAAAGCCATTGCAACGGAAGCTAAAGTCAATGAATCTACGATTTTCCGGCAATTTGGAAGCAAGCAAGGCATATTGGAAGCCATCATTGAAAGACATTCGGATATTCCGCAATTTGAGAAGCTGTTAAAAGAGGACGCGACCGATAATCCCGAAGTCGATCTGATGAATGTAAGTCAGCAGTACCGATTGTTTTTCCATAAAAATGCGGACATCATTTTGATTGGCATCCGCGACAAAGGAATGTTTCCCGAATTGGACAGAGTGCTGGCCGATCCGCCGGTGAAGCTGCACTCCTTGCTGGTTGAATATTTTGAACGCCTGCAGAAGAAAAAAGTTATAGTAAGACAGGATGAGCGCCTTGCCGCCATGTCTTTTCTCTCCATGTGCTACGGATTTCAGATGAGCGAGCTGATTCACGGGCAATATCAGTCCCAACTCGTCACCGAGGAAGATTTCTACAAGCACAGTGTCTCATTGTTTGTAAAAGGAATTTTGTCTTAGTCATAAGCTTTGTTGATTTATTTAAATATGCCAAAGACTGCTTTTGCTCGACTAGCTTTACCATTCGTTTCACATTCACAACAAATGCTGTGAGATATGTCTGTATTCGCATACGAAATAGACCTCGGTACTTGGCTGTTGCCATACCGTGAACCTCTTCATCTCAGCATTTTTAAACTCAATATCCAGTCTGCATTTATCAGTAGTTACTCAAAAAAGAATCACTTCCCAAAAGTTATACGGGAAATAGGAGTAAGAGTCCACCTAATTATTAGGCGGACTCTTTTAGTTATTCTTATTTGATGATGGATTTTTCTAAAGAGCAACATAAATGAGGTTGTTTATTTATAATTTCGGAGATGAATTTCGATCGGTACTCCCATGGGGGAGATCACCTTGGGATAAGCACTTATGTTCAGTATTATTTTGATGAAGATACATGTATCTTCATTCTTTCAAAGAATGAGTCTATTAATCAGTACAGATTAGGCAATGCTCTGTCAGATATTTTGCATCATATTAATATAAATTTCCAACAAAACAGGAGGAGAGTAGGGAACTTGGACAAGTTTTTGTCCCGATTACCGTAATGGACAAGAACATGATCCGATTGCCGATTAGAAGTATATCTATTCTATCTCTGCCTGCTAATTCATTAAGCTAACGGGCAGGTTAGCGTGGTATATTTAATTTAAAGTTCTAACAAGGAGGTCGCAAATGAATTCGATAACCTCGAAAGAGTTTGAAGCTGTTATTAAACTCCCTGCGAATATTCGATATGAATATTTTATAAAGAAGGTTACTGATTCAGAAGAAATTTGGGGGTTGTATGATGACGGTTGGGCAATGTCTTCAGATGATAAAGAGAGATTGCTTATTTCATTCTGGCCTAGGAAAGAGTTTGCAGAGTACTGTGCTTATGAAGAGTGGTCAAATTATAAAGCACATTGTATCTCATTAGACGAGTTCATTAGTGACTGGTTACCCAATATGGTGGAGGATCAGCATAAGCTGTCGATCTTTTGGAATAGAGATGATTCTGCAGTTCTTGAGATTCAAGTGCTACTAAATGATTTAGAGAAGGAACTCGAAAAGTATTGATCCATCGTTCCGCTAACGGGAAACGTTCCAGAGAGCTTGAAGGAAATGAACCGGAGAATGTTAGGCGAATCGATCAGATTGATGAGATGATCAATGACATTAGTAAGATATTTGAGGTTAGAGCCGGACACAGCTCAATAGAAACAAACTCTATATATCTTAAAACAGAAGATTCTATTTTCTGGCATGGGTGCTTGTAGGGGAGAATGCATGTTGGAGGAGATATATTTCATTATTTTCTGAAGATAAGCAGAAAAAAGGCATCTCCTGAAGGAGATGCTTTTTTTCTTGAGTAGAAACATTGTTAGGATTGCTACTGGGTATCATTCGTCCTAAATCGAGGAAGTATAAATATATTACTCTCTTTTTTCATTATCTAATCGCTGACGAAATACCAAAGCCGAAACAGCAAATATAATAAAAGATAATGTTGAAGCAGCAGTAACCATCTTCAACACATTTCCTATTGGAGGGTTAAACAACAGAGCAATTGAGATGATTAAAACAGCACCTGTTAAACCCATTCCCAAAATCGAGATCGCTAAAATCTTGTTCATCAAATCACCTCACAAGGGATATTATACCATTTAAAGAGACTGCCCAGAAAATTAAAGAGTTAGGGTATGTAAATGAGTGGGGCTGGAAGAAAGTTGTCAAGAGTCCTAAAAAGAACTACAGTGCTAAGGTTATTTGTCTTTCCGATTTGATGAATATCTAAGTGAGAGTGGTGATCTCTTTTGAGTGATTAAAGATAATGAGCGATATGGAAAAGATCCTTTGGTTAAATGAAGTTGTGGGGATTACAGAAAAAGTATGAGCTGTTATTAAAATCAAATCCACTTGAAATCTTTACATAGTGAAATCTTTTCTTGTTAAGCAAAAAAACGATATTTTGAGATATTCTAATTGAAATTATGGTGTTACTGAGATTAAATACATTACGTGGCCAAGATATAAATTTTTATTCAAAATTATTTAAGCTGCGACCGTTTCTCAGATTCTAGCTGGAAACGGTCGTTTTATTTATTACTAAAGTCGCAAACAAGGATCATCATGCTGCGTTTGGAACGCCTCTTAAGACTCCCCTCCCTATAACTCCTGCCTGAAGGGCCGGTACGATATGACTGCGGTCGGAAAAACTGGTCAAAATGATGATTCGTGTATCCGGATACGCTTCCGATATGAAGCGACTGGCTTCAATGCCGTCCATTATTAGCATGTACAGGTCCATCAGGATAACATCAGGTCGGAGTTTGCCATTCCATATTTAGAATGAGAAATAAAGTAGATGCGCAAATCGAGGGCGAAGTTAAACTAACGGGCAGGATAGTTTAACATGAAAGCTGGCTAGTATATAAATAGTATAAAATCATTTTGGCCTAATACCTACGATGAAAGAAGATAATGAAAAAGTTTATTGCGTGTCGAGGGACAAGATCTTATACCGATTACCGTAATGGACAAGAACATGATCCGATTTCTGATTAGATAAATGTCTAAGTAGTGGTGGAGGATCTTATTTAGAACGCGCTATGTTTTTGTGCGGATATTTTTATTTTTTGTCCGCCACATGTGTACAATAAATAAAAAAGATGATACATTGAAATTAGTTTAATCCCTTTTAAAACAGGTTTTTTTGGAGGATTCTTATGTCTCCTGTACGAGGACATACGTATATCGAGGAGGGAATGGGATGTCAAGTCAAGCCTTGGACCAATTTTTAAGTTCGAACATCGAAGATCTAAAGACTAAAGGTCTATATAACGTCATCGATACGCTGCAGGGTGCAAATGGTCCTGTTATTCGTATCGACGGAAAGTCCCTAATCAATTTGTCTTCCAATAACTATTTGGGACTGGCAACAGATTACCGCGTGATTGATGCTTCAGTTAAGGCGTCGCAGACATACGGGGCAGGCGCAGGGGCTGTGAGAACAATTAATGGTACGATGGATCTTCATATTGAGCTTGAAGAAAAACTGGCCCGTTTCAAAAAAACGGAAGCCGTTATCGTGTATCAATCGGGATTTAACTGCAATATGGCTGCTATATCCGCGGTAATGGACCAGCATGATGCGATTTTATCAGATGAGCTGAACCACGCTTCAATTATTGATGGCTGCCGCCTGTCGAGAGCCAAGGTGATTCGCTTTAAGCATTCGGATATGAATGATTTAAGACAGCAGGCGAAAGATGCCAAGGAATCCGGTCAGTACCATAAAATTATGGTCATCACCGACGGGGTTTTCTCCATGGATGGTGATATAGCAAAGCTGCCCGAAATCGTGAAAATAGCAGAAGAATTCGATCTGATTACTTATGTGGATGATGCCCACGGTTCGGGCGTTCTCGGAGCAGGTGCGGGAACCGTGAAGCATTTTGGATTGTCCGACCGCATTGACTTTCAAATTGGTACTCTTTCCAAAGCGATCGGCGTTGTCGGCGGTTATGTGGCGGGTAAAAAACAACTGATCGAATGGTTGAAGCTGAGAAGCCGTCCGTTTCTGTTCTCGACATCGCTACCTCCGGCTGCAATCGCTGCTTGCAGCGCTTCTGTCGACATTTTGATGAATGACAAAGAGCTGATCGAGAAGCTGTGGGAGAACGGCAATGATTTGAAAAATGGCTTGAGCCGGCTTGGATATGATGTAGGCCAAAGCGAAACGCCGATCACACCTTGTATCATTGGCGATGAAGTAACCACCCAACAGTTCAGCAAACGGCTCTATGAAGAAGGCGTTTACGCCAAGGCAATCGTGTTTCCGACGGTTCCCAAAGGAACCGGAAGAATACGCAACATGCCGACAGCTGCCCATACCAAGGAGATGCTCGACCAGGTGATCTCCGTTTATGAGAAAGTTGGCAAGGAAATGAAGCTGATTTAGCTGCATTCGCGGGAGTATATTTCGGGAGGAATGTCTTATGAACAAGATTTTGGTGACCGGAGCACTGGGCCAAATTGGTTCTGAGTTAGTTGTTAAATTACGTGAAATCTATGGTGCGGATCACGTCGTTGCTACGGATCTCAGGTCATCAGCCCACGAAATTACCCGATCCGGGCCATTCGAGCTGCTGGACGTGACGAATGATAAGGCGATGTTCGAAATCGCCAAGCGGTACGAAGTTGATACCGTCATCCATTTGGCTGCTCTGCTGTCGGCTACCGCAGAGGAGAAACCGCTGCTTGCCTGGAATTTGAATATGGGCGGATTGATGAATGCACTTGAAATATCCAGGGAGCTCGGCTGCCAATTTTTCACTCCAAGCTCCATTGGATCTTTTGGTCCTTCGACTCCGAAAGACAATACCCCGCAGGATACGATCCAGAGGCCCAATACGATGTACGGCGTGAACAAAGTGTCCGGCGAACTGCTTTGTGATTATTATTTTCACAAATACGGCCTGGATACTAGGGGGCTGCGATTCCCGGGTTTAATATCTTATATGACGCCTCCCGGCGGAGGAACGACGGATTACGCCGTGGAAATTTATTACGCAGCCGTGACGGCTGGACGGTATACATCTTATATCGCCAAGGACTCAAACATGGACATGATGTATATGCCGGATGCCCTGAACGCTATCATCGAATTGATGGAAGCGGATTCTTCTCGGTTGATACACCGAAATTCATTTAATGTCACCGCAATGAGCGTGGATCCGGAGGCGATCGCTGCAGCGATTCGGGATGAGTTTCCCGGCTTTATCCTCGATTATGACGTTGATCCGAAGAGACAAGCGATTGCCGATAGCTGGCCGCATTCCATTGATGCGACGGCAGCGAAAACAGAATGGGGATTTCATGCTCGCTACGACCTGAAGGCCATGACGAAGGATATGCTTTCACAGCTAAGCGAGAGACAAATGCTTCGCAAAGCTTAAATTTATTATGAATTCGCTGTGCAAAGCGAGTAGAAATACAAAAGAAGCTGCATCAAGAGGTTACCCGGACCTTTTGTTGCAGCTTCTTTTTTCATCCTCCAGCCCAGACATTTCCGTGGTCTGTGGCTTATCAGATAAAGAACACGGCATAAAGTTTGCAACAGGACGGACCGAGGAATGCAAAATAAAACACAGAAGTGAAAGAAAGGGAGCTGTTTATTTCGCGGGACAAGAACATGTTTTCATTGCGATAGGCGTTTATCTAATCGTTATTTTGCCTGTTAATTCATTTATAGATATAATGCAGATGTACAATGACACAAAGTTACCAAACAATAAACAAGATAACCCTTTGAGCCACATTAATAAAAGAATAAAATGATAGTTTCATTAATCAAACAAGGAGTGTGCATATAATGGATTCTTTTTCGAAAGAAACAAAAGATAATTCTTACGTAGTAATTCCGTCAGAAAATGTAACTAAGATACAACTTGGAGATCCATGTTATATTGGTTATCAACTAGATGGGCAAGAATTCTGGGAATTAACGGGTGTCTCTTATACGACTGAAGTATCTTCGTTTAGAAGTTCGTAAATACCAATACCATATGGCAGGACATATGCATCATGCCTTATTACCGCTTAGCAAGCTGCTATAAGTTAATTTTCTATTTTGAAGAAGGAAGGGGATAACCTTGCAGGAGTACTAACTGACGCCTATAGAAATAGTAGCGATCCGTTGGGGTGTAGCACATTTTTCAAGGTAGTTCCTTTGTTTCGTGACAGTCTAATTGAAATCGGTATTAAAGAAGGTGTGACTCATATTACTGATGGTATAGTTTCAGATGATACGATTTCACACGTTGATCTAATAGCCTTTTACAAAAAAATAGGCTTTACGTTGATAATAGAAAGTTACATATGGTCTATATAGAAGCAATGATAAGATTAATTTCATTGAAGGAGGTTCGAGATGAGAAACGAAGAATGTTGTCCTGAATGTGGAGGAACAAAATTAGGGGAGGGCAAGTCGCACGGCGAAGCTAGGGTATATCCTATGAAAAAGATGCTAACATTAGGATCAGATGTTACTCATGTAATTTGTATAACGTGTGGATTTATTTTAAAAAGTTTTGTTAAAGAGCCACATAAATTTGAGGATAATAAATAAAATTGTACTGCAAGAAAGGGGACCAACAGATCAAGTTCTAACTCTGCTCAGTTAAATAAAGACTTAAGGGCATAATTGCATGAAAGTAGGGAACTTTAAAAAAATTCAGTCTTTGTTGTCGAGGGACAAAAACATGGTCCCATTGAAGTCGCTATTTTAGCGGCTTTTTTATGTTATCGGTACAAGTTCGTGTCCCGAGCCGAGGACATGAACTTGTAACGATTACCGAAATGGACAAGAACATATTCCGATTACCTATTAGATGATTATCTTGATTTTGTAAGTCTTGTAGGACGCAATATAACGATTATGGCGGCTAACACCAACTCGATCATATATGGAGCAAATTTTGCTGCACATATGGGATTCAGAAAGAAATGATTTCATACCTC